>NZ_KV786980.1:490-950 GCF_001806975.1 Aerococcus sp. HMSC10H05 | reverse complement strand
CGTTCCCTTCAGCCGGACTTGGGTAATCCTCCGTGACAATATTTTCATATAATCCCATACAAGGATGGACCTTGTAGGACTCGAACCTACGACCGGACGGTTATGAGCCGTCTGCTCTAACCAACTGAGCTAAAGGTCCAAGTAATTTATATAATAGCGGCGAAGGGGATCGAACCCATGACCTCCCGGGTATGAACCGGACGCTCTAGCCAGCTGAGCTACACCGCCATATTATATTATACATCTAATTAAGTGGAGAATAGCGGGATCGAACCGCTGACCTCCTGCGTGCAAAGCAGGCGCTCTCCCAGCTGAGCTAATCCCCCAAATTAGAATCGGGAAAACAGGATTCGAACCTGCGACCCCTTGGTCCCAAACCAAGTGCTCTACCAAGCTGAGCTATTTCCCGCTCATGCACCCAGCAGGATTCGAACCTGCAACCGCCTGATTCGTAGTCAGG
>NZ_KV786980.1:0-470 GCF_001806975.1 Aerococcus sp. HMSC10H05 | reverse complement strand
TGCGTCTGCCTATTCCGCCACCCCGGCATATTATAAAATGTATTCATAAAATTGTCTTTACAGACAAAGCGGAAAACGGGGTTCGAACCCGCGACCCCCACCTTGGCAAGGTGGTGCTCTACCACTGAGCTATTTCCGCTTATTAAAATATAATGCCGGCTAAAGGACTTGAACCCTCGACCCTCTGATTACAAATCAGATGCTCTACCAACTGAGCTAAGCCGGCTAATATAATGCGGGTGAAGGGACTTGAACCCCCACGCCTTGCGGCGCCAGATCCTAAATCTGGTGCGTCTGCCAATTCCGCCACACCCGCATAATGACCCGTGTAGGAATCGAACCTACGACCCACTGATTAAAAGTCAGTTGCTCTACCGACTGAGCTAACGAGTCATGGTGGAGAATGAGGGGTTCGAACCCCCGACATCCTGCTTGTAAGGCAGACGCTCTCCCAGCTGAGCTAATTCTCC
>NZ_KV786978.1:0-22726 GCF_001806975.1 Aerococcus sp. HMSC10H05 | reverse complement strand
CCCAACTTACGCTGTTCCCAATCATCAGTAAACCCTTTAAACCGAAGATTTGGTATTTTTTGTGAGTTTTTGTTTATACTCATTATCCCAAGACCTCCTTCAATGCATCAATAATATCTTTGGTATCATCTGTTACCGCTAAATCATCAACCATCGCTAAAAGTTCTTTAGAAACGTCTTCAATCTCTTGATCCGTTTGTTTCATTTCATCTTTTAAAGCCACAACATCAATCGGTTCAGCTTCTTCAAATGTATCGACATAGCGTGGGATATTTAGGTTGAAATCATTTTCTTCGATTTCTTCATATGTCGCAACATGTGCATATTTCTCAACGTCTTCACGTTTTAAATAAGTTTCATAGATTTTATCTAAATGCTTTTCTTCTAGTTTATTTTGATTTTTGGCTTTAGTGAATTCATTTGAAGCATCAATGAATAAAACATCACGACTATCACGGTTTTTCTTCAAAATAACCACCGTTGTAGGAATACTTGTATTGAAGAAGATATTTGCTGGTAAGCCAATAACCGTATCAACTGCGCCTTGTTCAAGTAAGGCTTTACGAATCTTCCCTTCTGCAGCACCACGGAAGAGTACACCATGTGGCAGAACTATGGACATTACCCCATCATTCTTCAAGTGGAAGTAACCATGTAATAAGAATGCGAAGTCGGCTTTTGATTTTGGTGGTAATACACCATAAGCAGCGAAACGGGGATCATCTAAGAAACCTTTTGCTGCAGACCATTTTGCTGAATAAGGCGGGTTCATCAGAACAGCATCAAAGTTTGTCGGTTCATCTTGTGGCCAGTCTGCATCTAAGGTATCCCCATTACGCAAAGTCTGATTTTCTGGATCTACATTATGTAGGAACATATTCATACGAGCTAGGTTATAAGTCGATGTGTTTAATTCTTGACCAAAATAACGAATTGTTGACGCTTCATTTGAATATTTAGACGCATTTAACAGCAATGAACCTGAACCCATTGTGGGGTCATAGACTGTTAAACCTTTCTTATCTTCTTTATTTGCCAAAGCGATTCGAGTCATAAGCGTAGACACCTGAGATGGCGTGTAGAACTCCCCGGCTTTCTTACCTGAGTCCTCCGCAAACTGTCCGATAAGGTATTCATAGGCATCACCCAAAGCGTCCCCATCATAATTAGCCAAGTTTAAATTATCTAAAGCTTTCATAACTTGAGAAATCGTATCGTTTTGTTTTTGTGGTGTAGCACCTAATTTTTTAGAGTTTAAATCAATATCTTCGAATAAATCTTCAAACACGTTTGACGATTGTTCAATATCACGTAAACCTTGTTGTAAGTGTTCACGTTGGAATGTATGGTTATTGATTTCTTCCATCAAAGCAGAGAATGTTAATTCTGGTTTAATTCGATAGGACATTTCATAAACCAATGCAGATTGAAACTCTTCGCTAAATTCATCATCCGCATAAGCTTCACGGTACATATCTAAAGCTTCATCTAAGTTTTCTGTCTTTTCTTCCAACATTTCCGATGAATGCACTAGCATCGTATCTGATAAATATTTGTAGAAAATCAATCCAAGTAAATAGTTCTTATACTCACTAGCGTCCATTTTAGAACGTAATACATCTGCCGAATTCCATAATGATTGATATAGTTCTGTTGCTGTTCCCTTAGTCATGTAAAATCCTCCAAATATAATTTAATGTAATCACTTTTATTGTTTAAAATACATAATTAAATACTATGCATCTATTATAACAAATGAGTGAATGTTTATAGCGCCGATTTGTAAATGTTTCCCAGCCTCTTGGCATTTTTATTGACTTCTCTTATTTCAACTTATTTGTGATAATTAATTCGACCAAGAAACTACACAATCTCTGAATTGTTACTCTATTAACTAACTAGAATCTATATTAGATTGTTAAATCAGAAAAAAACTCTATTTTTTCTCTGTGATTTCAGTATCAAAAACAATAAGTTATGAAACCGATAAATTAAGTAAAAAAAGCCAATTAAGTGTAAATTGTAATTTTATTTTGCATTAAATTTAAGGGGTGCTTTGCACTAATAAATCGAGTAGGAGACTAGCCATTAATTGGCTAGTCTCCTACTCGATTTAAAATAGTCCTTTTTTCAATATATAAATACTTTAACTGCCATAAGCATACCCTTTTTCCAGTTCGTCTTTACTTGTAGTTATTTCTATTGTGATATGATCCTTTACACCCGATGTGTGGGCAAGCTCTGCAATTTCTTCTTTGATTTCCCTAGTCTTGTTTATATCGGAAGAGTCTATAAGAACCGTAACGATAAGGGCATTTTCTTCTCCGTCCAGTGACCAAATGTGAAAATGAGAGAGATCCTTTACAGCAGGAATATTGTTAATGGAGTTCGCCAGGTTCTCTACGTTTACATTTTCAGGCGAACCGTTCAATAAAATTTTCATTGTACTGAAAAATTCAGGTACAGTTTTATAGAGGATATAGAGTGCTATCAAAATCGATAAGATTGGATCCAATCGATAAGCCTCGGTAAAGTTCATTACGATACTCACAACCAAGACCCCAATCCACCCTAATACGTCTTCCAGCATATGCAGGTTCAACATGCCTTCGTTTTTAGATGACCCTTTGCTTAGAATCCAAGCCGCATATCCATTCAATCCAATAGCCACGAGTGAAAGCCAAAACATGCCACTGTAATTAACCGGTTGCGGATCAATCAAACGTGGGATACTTCGGTAAATCATAAAAAATGAGCCGCCGATCAGTACTACTCCAGTTATCAACGCCCCTAATAATGAAAAGCGGTTATAACCAAAAGTGAACTGTTCATCTTGCTGCTTTTCTGAGTACCCCTGGAAAAACCAAGCGAATCCAATAGAAATGGAATCTCCTAAATCATGAACGGTGTCGGACATAATTGACACACTATTGAAAAGAGCCCCAAAGAAAAATTCAATCATGGAAAAAATAAAGTTGGTGAAAAAAGCAATTTTAATATTCTTATTCGGTTGATTTTGGTGCGAGTGATTTTCTTGTTTCTCTGACTTTGAAATTTTAAAAACCTCCATTTAGTTTTATACCTTATTAGCTTTTATTGTTCTTGTTCATTGATATGAGTTAAGACTTGTTCGAGAATACTGAAAACATGAAGATCATCAAGACTGTAAACCATGCTTTTCCCTTCTCTTCTTGCCTTCACTAAACGTGAATCTTTCAATATTTTTAGTTGGTGTGAAATCGCGGACTGTTCCTTATCCAATGCAAGCACAATGTTTCCAACACTGAGCTCTTCTTTCTGTAAAAGAAAGAGAATTGACAAGCGTGTAGGGTCACTAATCACTTTGAATACTTTGCTTATTGATTGGATCTTCTCTTTATTGATTGGCGAAGTTGTTGATGTATCCATATGCTCTTATTCCTCTCACATGATTTTCCATTCATATATATAATACCACATGAGTAAAACGATGCAAGTTTTTAGTTTATAGACTAAATTAAGACTTTTGTATTCATAATAGTAGTCCATTTGAACAAGAAGCATCTTGTCTTGACAAAGCTCATACAGTGAGTTATTATGATTTCGTAAACATATGAACGAAACTTCATATGTAAATCATAATCATTCCGATTTACATATGAAAGGAGATGGATACTGGATAAGCCCAAAATATATGAATCCTTGCCTTACTTCGGCAAGCATGCGAGTTCAGAAGTTGCAAAACACAAAAAAGTCGGTGTATAGTTATACTATTTCTATTAGTCTAACTCAAGTTGAAAAATATTTTACGGCAGTTAAAGGATGTGTATTTTAATGGTTGATTGGTTTTTGAGTTTAAACCCAATCTGGCAAGCAACATTAGCGGGTGTATTTACTTGGCTAATGACCGCCCTAGGTTCGAGTTTAGTATTTTTATTTCATGAAGTGAATGATAAACTTCTTGTCATTATGAATGGTTTTGCTGCCGGGGTTATGTTTGCAGCAAGTTACTGGTCTTTGTTAGCGCCATCCATTGATTTTGCAGAGCAAAATGGTTATGGTATTTGGTCATTTGTGCCTGCTTTGGTTGGTTTTTTAGTAGGAGGCCTCTTTTTAAGAGTTGTGGATGGCGTGGTCCCTCATTTGCATAATAGAACAAGCGGTGTTGAGGAAACTGAGGGTGTTGCTTCATCTTTATCGTCTACAACCCTTTTGTTTCTAGCGGTAACCATTCATAATATACCAGAAGGGTTGGCAATTGGTGTGGCTTTTGGAGCTGCTGGACAAGGAGTTTCTGCTATTACAAGTGCATTGGTGCTTGCACTGGGTATTGGGCTGCAAAACTTTCCCGAAGGTGCTGCGCTTTCAATGCCTATTCGAGCAGAAGGCAGTACAAAGGGACATGCATTTAATATGGGGCAATCCAGTGCACTTTTTGAAATTATATCAGCAACTATTGGCGCTTGGCTGGTCACACAGATAACTGTTATCTTACCTTATGCATTAGCTTTTGCAGCAGGAGCCATGGTATTTGTCTGTGTTGAAGAATTGATTCCTAATTCTCAAACGAATGGACATAGCGAAGTAGCGACAATGGCATTTATGATTGGTTTTGCTATCATGATGACATTGGACGTTGCTCTTGGTTAAACAATAAACAAAGGACACAAAAAAGTCTACAAAAATCAAATAAATTATATAGAAAGGTGATAAAAATGGAAAATATCCAAGAACAACAATCTCAAGAAAAACATAATCACAACCACGACCATGACCATGAACACGGAAAAATGCCAATCGTTTTATACTTTATTGGTTTAGCCTTAGCGGTGATCGCTTTATTTTTGAATGAAGATTATCAGTTAATGCGAAATATTTTATTCTCAATCGCTACAATCAGTGCAGGATATCATGTCATTGTTCTGGAAGGTCTTGGAGAGACAATTGAGAATACAAAAGCAAATAATAAGTTTACGCCTAATTCTCATATTTTAATGGGATTAGCGGCTATAGGAGCTTCAGCGATAGGGAATTTTTGGGAAGGAACGTTGTTGATTCTCATTTTTTCAGGCGCACATTTCCTGGAAGATTACGCTGAAGGAAGAAGTAAACGAGAAATCACGAAATTACTCGAAATGAATCCAACGACTGCCCGGTTAATCCAGCCTGATGGCAGTACAAAAAATGTTGACGTCAGTGAATTAAAAGTGGGAGATCAACTTCAAGTATTGAATGGCGATCAAGTCCCCATTGATGGCGTCATTTTGTCAGGCTCTACGTCCATTGATGAGTCGTCTATTAATGGAGAAAGTATCCCAAAAGAGAAGTCCAAAGGAGACGACGTTTTCGGAAGTACAATCAATGGAACAGGTACTTTCACAATGGAAGTCACTAAAGAAAATAAAGATACAGTATTTTCAAAAATTTTACAGTTAGTAAACCAGAACCAAGACAACCAAACAAAAGCTGCGAGTATAATCCAAAAATTTGAACCGAAATACGTTACAGTTGTTTTAATTGCCATTCCGTTATTCATGTTATTGGCTCCTTTTCTCCTAGACTGGACATGGTCACAAAGTATCTATAGAGGATTGGTCCTTTTAGTGGCAGCTTCACCCTGTGCTTTAGCAGCAGCTACCGTATCGGTAACTTTATCAACGACCTCTAACCTGGCCAAAAAAGGCGTCCTTTCAAAAGGTAGTTCTTACCTGTCTCAATTAGCCGATACTCAAGCAATTGCGTTTGATAAGACCGGAACTTTGACCAAAGGAAAACCTGAAGTAACCAATTATTATTTTGCTGATTCCGTGAACGAAGAAAATATGATTGATATCGTGGTAGCTCTTGAAAAAGAATCCAATCACCCCTTAGCAGATGCCATTCTAAGAAAGTTTGAACAAAAAAATCAACTGACTATTGAAGTAGAAAATCAGATTGGTAAAGGGTTGACAGGAGATTACAACGGCAAAAATTATCGGATCGGAAAACCAACTTCATTTGACGAGGTTGCAAATGAATATATTCGTTTAAATAATGAGTGGGCATCAGAAGGTAAGACAGTCGTATATGTAGCAGAAGATGAGAATGTCATTGGACTTATAGCTCTCATGGACGTTCCAAGTGAACATGCAAAAGAAACTATTAAATACTTTAAAGAACAAGGCATACACACCACTCTAATCACTGGCGACTCAGAAATGACAGGAAAAGCAGTTGCTGAACAATTAGGAATAGATGAAGTAATCGCGAATGTCATGCCAGAAGATAAATCTCGAATTATAGACGAGCAAAAAGAGAAATACGGCGTAACAGCAATGGTGGGTGATGGTGTAAATGATGCCCCAGCCCTTGTGAATGCAAATGTAGGGATTGCCATGGGAGACGGAACCGATGTAGCAGTAGAGGTGTCTGATTTAGTTTTAATGCAGGATGACTTATCTAAATTGGTTAAAGCTCATGGAATTTCTTCTAAAATGAATCGTGTCATATGGCAAAACATCCTTTTTTCAATGGCAGTCGTAGCCTTTTTAGTTGTAGTGAGTTTATTAGGTCTAACAGATATAGCAATCAGTGTCATTATTCATGAAGGAAGTACGTTGGTCGTTATTCTGAATGGACTTCGTTTATTAAAATCTAATTAATTCTATCAAAACCCATAAATCTAGGGTATAGTAATAACTGTCTGAAGTTAATATGCCTTTAACGTTCTAAAAACGTTAGAGGCATATTTTTTATAAATTACTTTGTCTCAAAAACAATCGATTATGAGACTGTTTTGAGAAGCGACTCTTTCTTCTCTAAAAGCGCTCTTTTTTAGTCTCAAAAGTTGTATCAATATCTATGTATCTTTAACCACCCTTTGTGATACAAAGAGGGTAACAAAGGGGGTTGGAACTGTGAGTGGATATATCTACGGATACGCGCGCGTCAGCACGCAACACCAGGATCTGAATCGGCAGCTAGACCTGCTAGCGGAACAAAATTGCAACGAAATCTTGACGGAGAAAATGACAGGGACTAAGAGCAATCGTCCTGAGTTGAACCGTCTAAAGGATAAATTGCGACCTGGGGACACGGTGGTGGAGAGCTTCTCCCGCTTGGGACGAAGCACCAAGGATCTGATTGACCTGGTCACCTACTTCGAGGAGCAGGACGTGAAGCTGGTCAGCCTGAAGGAGAACTTCGATACAACCACCCCGCAGGGGAGGCTCATGATGACCGTCTTCCAGGCCTTCAGCCAATTCGAGCGTGATTTGATTGTGGAGCGGACGAAAGAGGGGCTCCAGAGTGCCCGAGGTCGGATAGGCGGAAGACCACGTGTGAACAAACGTGATATTGAACGAGCCGTGAAACTGTATGAGAGCAAAGCGTATAGTGGCAAAGAGATTACAGAAATGACTGGTATCAGTAAAGCTACTCTCTATCGATATATAAAGAGTAAGAAAAAATAATAATTACAACATGTAGGGAGCACTGCTGCAATAGAACCACACACAGCCAGGAGTAATTTGAGGTTCAATTATTAAACTTATACTCTATAGAAGAAAGAAATACTGATATGGTCACAATAACAAAGGAGATTTATGAACAAATAAAAATTAAACTTCCTATAATAGATAGAAGTCCCGCTTCACGAAACGAATCTGGAAAGTTATGGAGAAATTTGAGAAGTAAATAATCTATTCTATTAAAAGTAATAACGATACATATCAAGTAATCAAGAGAAAATAACGCATTTTAAGCCGGTTTCAGATTTAAAAGTGAGTCACTGTTCACAATACTAGCCTAAAATGCGTTTTTTACCCATATCTTTTGTTAAGATTTATTTTGCAACTTATAGTTATAAGAAATGAATACGACAAAAAATGATTAGGTAGCGTTTATTAATCCATGTTCATTAGTCTTGAGTTTTGACTATACCGCAAACTTATTGTACAAAAAAATAGTAACAGACTGATTATGTAGTCAGTCTGTTACTATTCTTATATTTAGATTGATGGTTTATTTTATTAAAGAAATTATTATTGGGAAGTAAGTAAAAAATTAATGTCAATTTGGGGACATAGGATTTAATTCTAAAAAGGCAACAAACAGTATCCAATTCTACATACGGTTGAGAAGGTTCTGTTGCAAAGTTTTACATTCACCCTCAAAAAGCTGAGACGAATATCAAAACCAATCGAAGACTACTTACTGTCTCCCCTACGATCAAAGGCGTGGGAACCCTTCGAGGACTATAAAAGAAATACAAGATAAATGTGAAAAAGTTTGACAACGTTTTCTATAGGTGATATTATGTTGGTTGAACTGGATGTTATTACTTAGGTAAGCATGACCGGTTATTGTATTTAAAATGGATGTTATCACAAGAGTGAGCATGACCTGTTTATTGGATGAATTGTACAGCCAATAAAGTAGGTTTTTTTTTTACATTTATTAGCGAGGAAAATTTTATGATCATAAAAAGAGTGCTAAATAATAACACAGTGATTTCTCAAAATAGTAAAGGGATAGATGTTTTACTTATGGGTAAGGGAATCGCTTTTGGAAAGAAAAAAGGAGATACTGTCAAGATAGAGGCATTAGAGAAATCCTTTATCTTACACAATAAAGATGCTCAAAATAAATTTACAGAATTAATGATTGACGTGCCTATGGAACAAATAATGGTCGCAGAAAAAATCATCAATTTTGGAAAAATAAAATTGGGTAAAAGGTTAAATGAGATTATTTATGTTAATTTAACCGATCATATTCATTCTGTTATCGAAAGATACAGTGAGGGAATTATCTTAAAAAATCCTTTACGTTGGGATATTGCAAGATTTTATCCTGACGAATATGAAGTCGGAAAAAAAGCAATTGAAATCATCAGAAATGATTTATCCGTTCATTTAGAAATTGACGAAGCTGCTTTTATTGCAACTCATTTTGTTAATGCTGAGCTGGGACAAAAAAACGATCTAGCTTATGAAATTGCCGACATTACCAAAAAAATTGAAACCATTGTAAAAAAATTTTATCGAACAGAATTTGATGAATCTTCGTTAGACTATTATCGTTTCATCACTCATGTTAAGTTCTTCTCTCAACGCCTTTTAGTTGGAGATCATTATGATGATACCGATGCCGAGTTACTTGATACATTAAAACACAAATACCCAAATGAATACCAATGTGCGCTGAAAATAAAAGAATTTGTCGTAAAAGATTATGGTTACGAATTAAGCTCTACAGAAATTCTATATTTGACAGCACATATTAGAAGAATAACAAAAAACTTATAATAGGATGTTATCCAAAACGGAGCATGACCTAGAACGCTTTTTTATTGGCGTTTTGGGTCATTTTTTTTAGGAGGAAAAAAGATGAATTATTCAGAGTCAGCAAAAAAAATCTTACACGAAGTAGGAGAAACAGATAATATTCAATCTGTAACACATTGTATGACACGTTTACGTTTTGTTTTAAAAGATGAAAGTGTTGTTAAAGATGATCTTGTTAAAAACATTCCTGGGGTCATGGGAGTGATGAGAAAAGGCGGTCAATACCAAATTATCATGGGAAATGATGTAGCTGATTATTATAAAGAATTAAATAAATTAGGTAACTTTGGAACAGCTACACCAACTGCATCAACTGAGAAAAGAAAACCCTTTGATGCATTTGTTGATGTCATTTCGGGTTGTATGTCTCCTCTAATTCCAGCCCTTATTGGTGGAGGAATGATTAAAGTTATTTTAATTTTATTACCTCTGCTAGGTTTGTTAAGCGATACAAGTCAAACTTTCCAAGTCTTATCATTTATTGGGGATACACCGTTTTATTTTATACCTATTATGTTAGCTTATACGGCTGCTCAAAAGTTTGGAGTAACTCCCACTCTTGCAGTCACAATTGCTGGAGTGATGTTACATCCAAACTTTACTGCGATGGTTGCAGCTGGAAACCCGTTAGCTGTATTTGGTTTGCCAATTACCTTAGCGAACTATAGCTCGTCAGTTATTCCTGTTTTATTGATGGTTTGGATAATGAAATACATTGAAAACTTTTTTGATAAAGTGATTCCAACTGTTTTAAAAAGTTTCTTGAAACCTTTATTAATCATTGTAATTTCAGCTATATTAGCATTAGTTGTTGTCGGTCCATTAGGAACTTATGCCGGTGAATTATTGTCAACAATCATTTTATGGATTCAAAGTAAAGCAGGCTTTTTAGCATTAGGTTTAATGGGAGCATTTATGCCATTGATCGTTATGACAGGAATGCATTGGGCATTTGCGCCAATCTTTTTAATTGCTTCATTCCAAAATCCAGATGTATTAATTTTACCCGCTATGTTAGCTGCAAATATTGCTCAAGGTGCCGCTTCATTAGCTGTTTCTGTTAAAGCAAAAGATAAAAATGTGAAAACAGTTGCTCTCGCTTCTGGTATTTCAGCACTTCTTGCAGGTGTAACTGAACCCGCTCTTTACGGAGTAACATTAAAATATAAAAAACCATTATACGCGGCCATGATTGCTGGTGGAATTTGTGGGGTTTATATTGGATTTACTGGTCTTTCGGCATATGCATTTGCTGTGCCATCATTTATAGCTTTACCGCAATTTATTTCTGAAACTGGAAGTGCCAATTTTATTAATGCGATTATTGTTGCTGTTGCTTCATTCGTTATCACATTTGTCTTAACGCTCGTTTTTGGTTTTGAAGAAGAAGGAACAACAGAAAAAGTTGACTCTTCAGAAAACGTTGAAGCAGGAAGTCACGATCCTAAAAAAGTGTATTCCCCTGTTCAAGGAAAAGTCGTACCACTTGAAAAAGTAAATGACTCAGCCTTCTCAGAAAAACTTATGGGAGAAGGAATTGCTATCTTGCCTGAAAGTAATCAAATTGTTTCACCTTTTGATGGAACAGTAGCTGCCGTTTTTCCGACAAAACACGCGATTGGTTTAGTGAGTGACACTGGAATTGAAGTCTTAATCCACGTTGGCATTGATACCGTTCAGTTAAATGGTCAGTATTTTGAAAGTCTTGTTGAATCAGGAGATCGCGTTAAAAAGGGGCAACCAATATTAACCGTTGATTTTGATAAAGTTAAAGAAGCGGGTTATGATATTGTCACACCAATTATTGTAACGAATACAAGTGAATATGTAGCAGTTGTTGCTAAAGATGAAATGACTGAAGCGACACCAGAAAATGCGATTATTTATGTAATTTAAGGAGGATATATCATGAGTAACTTTCCAAAAGATTTTTTATGGGGTGGTGCTATCGCTGCCAATCAAGCAGAAGGTGCCTATAATTTAGATGGTAAAGGTTTAAGTGTTCAAGATGTAGCACCAAAGGGTTGGAAAGATCGACCAACTGAAGAACCGACGGAAGATAATTTAAAATTAGTAGGAATCGACTTTTATCATCGATACAAAGAGGATATTAAGTTATTTGCTGAAATGGGATTTAAAGTCTTTCGTTTATCCATTGCTTGGTCTCGGATTTTTCCTAAAGGGGATGAATTAGAACCCAATGAAGCGGGTTTAGCTTTTTATGACAACGTTTTTGACGAGTGCGCCAAATATGGTATCGAGCCTTTAGTCACGTTATCTCATTACGAAACACCTCTTTATTTATCTAAAACATATGATGGATGGAAAAGTCGTGAATTGATTGGCTTTTTCGAACACTATGCCAGAACAGTGTTTAATCGATATAAAGATAAAGTAAAGTATTGGATTACTTTTAATGAAATAAATTCGATTTCACATGCCCCTCTTTTAAGTGGCGGTATTTATACACCATTAGCGGAGTTGAGTCAACAAGACCTTTATCAAGCGATGCATCATGAACTAGTTGCCAGCGCAAAAGCGGTTAAAGCATGTCACGAGATTATTCCAAATGGTCAAATTGGTTGTATGATTTTAGGGATGCCCGTTTATCCATTGACGCCAGCGCCAAAAGATGTCTTGAAATCACTTGCAGCTGAGCGCGATAATTATTATTTTTCTGATATTCAGGTTCGTGGTTACTACCCAACATATACGAATCGTATTTTTAAAGAAAATAATATTCAACTAGAAATCTTAGAAGATGATATCGAGAGCTTGAAACATACAGTTGATTTTATTTCTTTTAGCTATTACATGTCCACTTGTGAATCCGCAGAACCTGGTCATGAAACCGGTGAGGGAAATATCTTAGGTGGTATTCCTAATCCTTATTTAGAGGCTAGCGAATGGGGTTGGCAAATTGATCCAGAAGGCTTACGTTACTATTTAAATAATTTATATGATCGCTATCAAAAACCATTGTTTATTGTTGAAAATGGTTTAGGAGCAGTTGATGAGTTAGTTGAACTAGCTGATGGGACTAAAACAGTGCAAGACGATTACCGAATCCAATATATGAATGATCACTTAGTTCAAGTAGAAGAGGCGCTTGAAGACGGGGTTGAAATTATGGGGTATACTTCATGGGGATGTATTGACTTGGTTAGCTTCACAACAGCAGAATTAAAAAAACGTTATGGTATGATTTATGTTGATCGTAACGATGATGGTTCTGGAACCTTAGAACGTTTCAAGAAAAAAAGTTTTAATTGGTACAAAAAAGTCATTGAAACAAATGGCGATAGTTTAAAAAAATAATAACGTATTTAAGCAGTCCCTCATTTATAGACGTTAAATTGAAGACAAACTGATTCCCAGCAAGGGAGTTGGTTTGTCTTTTATTTTATAATCGCCAATTTTGTATATCAAGACATACAACTCATGAACGTTCGCTGCAGGGAGCAGAGGCTTTCTTAGTGTATATCCAAGATGAAGTCATTGATAAATTCCAGATACCGACTTTAGATGTTCTAGGTATCTTACTGGTCTTACTAAAAAACGGGGCCCCTGTCGATATTCAAACACTCCAAGCATTGGAAACATTTGGCGAAAAAAATATTTTTACTCCCATCCTTCCATCCAAAATAATAGATAACATGGCTTTCGGTCTGAGACTGCCATCAAAGCTAGCATGGTTGTTGTTGTAAAGAAATTTCGAGTAACTGCATGCCTATAGGCCACCCAATTGATCGCTCTATATTCATGTAGCATTTCATCCAATATATGCAGATAAGTACCAATAAAGTGTTGTGAAAGCCCTACTCTCCCCCAACCAATCCTAGTACCATTGGATAAGTATTGCCTAACTGAAAGGTTGTAGGAATGGTTTCCCAAAGTTATGAATTAAAGGACTAGCACTAAGAACAAAGCAGAAACTATCCTTACAAAAAATTAGGACCGTAATGTAAAATAAAAAAAGCGATTGAATTTCCTACGTTTCCCCTCTAACGAATTCATCTATTAGGAAATTTAACAGGGCTAGTCAGACAGCTTGGATGAATTAAAAAGTTTGATTACAGGAAATATAGAAAGAAGCCACGATCCGCTTCGCTGAAAACAATGCTCGTATCGAGTAGGAGAATAATCATTAATTGATTATTCGTCCTCTCACACCACCGTACGTACCGATCGGTATACGGCGGTTCCGTTTTATACTAAACATGTATGCTGTTATAATGCTCTACACAAGAGACTAACCCAAATTGGCTTAGTCTTTTATTTGTAATAGTTGTTGTCAGAACCCAAGAGTAGGCCATACGGGTGACACCTTTGCTAGTATGGCTATTTTTATAAGCATCATACTTATTCATGCCTAACTTCATTAGGTTCTTTCGTCGATTCTTGGCTGTTTTCCACTTGTGCCAAATACACATTCTGAGACGAAGCCTCAGATGAGAATCAATCCCCATTAGTACTTTCTTCATTGAACCGATTCTGTAATAGTTTATCCAACCCCTAATAACTTGGTTTAGTCTCATTACTTGTGTTTTCGTATCGATACTCCAATTTTTTCGGGTTAAGATTTTAAGTTTGTGTTTGAAATTTTCAACAGATATTTTATGAGGTTTCGGTTTATAGCGCTTGTCTTTAAAATCTTGGTAGAAACCAAAACCTAGAAATTTAAATTCTGGGTCATGTGGTTTTACAATTTTAGACTTCGTGCTATTCACGATTAATCCCAATTTTTCCTCGATGAATTTCGTAACTGAACGCATGACTCTTCTTGCGGACATTTCACTTTTAACCATAATAATACAGTCATCTGCGTAACGAACGAAACGGAGGTTTCGTTTCTCAAGTTCTTTGTCGAGTTCATTAAGCATGATATTGCTGAGTAATGGCGAAAGATTCCCTCCTTGCGGTGTACCAATGGGTGTTGCTTGAACAGTCCCATTAATCTGTACGCCGCTAACAAGGAATTTACGAATCAACGAAATCACATCGCCATCAGGAATCGTTCTGGCAACAAGATTCATCAGACGGTCATGATGTACCGTATCAAAGAAACGCTCAAGGTCGATATCTACAATCCACTCATATCCTTCATTGAAAAATTCAAGTGCTTGAGTAATCGCCATTTGCGCTTGTCGGTTAGGGCGGAAGCCATAGCTGTATTCGCTGAAATGCTTGTCAAATATAGGCGTTAAAACTTGTGAAATTGCCTGTTGAATCACACGGTCTTTGACCGTAGGAATTCCTAGAAGGCGGACACCGCCATTTGGTTTTGGGATTTCTACTCGAAGGACAGGTGAGGGCTGATATTTTCTTTGACGAATTTCCGTAATCATTTCTTCTTTATTTCGAAGTAGATAAACACCTATTTCATCCGTTGTCATACCATCAATCCCTGCGACTCCTTTGTTTCGTCTGACTTGTTCATATGCCGCATTTAAGTTATCTCGATCCAAAATGCGGTCGAGTATATTCCTTTCATACATGTTTGTTATTTCCTTTCTTTCCCGTAAAGTCGGTATCCACTTTCTCGTCTCTTGACCAGTGGTCTTTTTCCTCTTCCAAAATTGATTTCCATAACGATAAAACGGTTCAGCCCTTCGCTCTTCCTAACTTTCATTAGTTGTCTTCACTACTACGGCTTCTGCTGACTTCTCATGGCTCAGTCTTGCATCACTACAAGGTTTTGGAGTAAGCCTATGAGACCTCCCCAGTTAAGGTGCGAACTCTTTGTCTCCATCTATCTGCCATATATACATCACACGATTGTTCCATTAGCTATTGGACTTCAGTTTCTTTTGCAACCTTATCCTCGTGCACTGCCTCCTATATGATTTCTGTTCGTCAGACCAGAGATTTTCCTCGAGCTTCCTTCAGATTCCGCATCGCTACGGACACCCTTGCTTTTAGCTATGTGCTTACCGCTAATGGGTCACACTCAGGACTTTCACCTGTTAGAGTTCGCCCATGCTGGGCGAACAAAAAAGACATTTCCTCATCACGAGTAAATGTCTTACATCGTTTAGTCCTTATTTAACAAAATTCATTTCCTTGTAATGACTTGAATGATATTTTATCGGTCTAAATCCATCGAAATTAGTAAGTAGTTATGCATCTTACTAATTTCTTTAACTAGTTAAAGAAACTCAAATCTGAAGCATTTTTTACAACTCATCATATTTATCGCTACGACCAAAACTTTTAAGTTATGAAACTAATTGCGTAGGAAAAGGTTATTATTATCAGTTGTAAACATTAAAGGGAATTCGTTTTAATAAAAAAAAGTGGCTGGGACAAAAGGTCTCTCAAAAAAACACACTCCCAAAACTATTGAACTATTTGTTCAGTAGTTTTGGGAGTGTGTTTTTCTATATGTTTATTAAAACTAACGAAAGTGGGAATATATTTTTCGAAAAAATACTTTTGTCCCGGCCTCTTTTTAGCGTATAAAATTTTATTATCTTCATATAATTTTGATATTAGAACGTGAACTCTAAGTTTATTGAATGGGTTGAGCTCATTCCACTAACTCTAATTATTGCGTCACTCCATGCTCTAGGAGAATTACCTCCCCATAATCTATTGTTATAACCTCAACCTGTATTGTAGGAAAAACTATTTGTTGTTGGATATTTTTGTAGTTTTTTACCACCAGCAGCAAATGACGAGTGCATTCCTACTGAGCGATTAGATGCACTATACATAGTAGAAATCGGTTTCCAATTGCCGTAGATTTTATTTACTTTGATTTGATCACCGGCTGCATTGTGAACATAGTCAACCTTTAACGTTGCTTTTACCCCGCCAGATGTTTTCTCTCCACCAGAAGATGCAAAAGTTGTAATTTCTAAGCTAGGAATAGGAACAAAAACCTCGTATGCTGTACTATCTGAAATACCACTTAAACTAAAAGCTGAATATGTAAAAGGAGATTCTACTTTTGAAGCCTCTAATATCGTTTCTTCAACAAGCCTTAAAATATTGCTACTGACTGGCACGTAAACGTTTCCCGATGACCATGATCTTCACCTCTCATCCGTTACATGTAATAACGAAAAATAAAGTAAAGGTGTTACTAACTGATACATGATAAATGCGATTTATTGAAAATTTTCGTCTATCGTAACTCTTAAAGGAGTGTTAGTCAGTTCATATTGTGGTTTAAACATTCTTCTAAAGCTCTTTCAAAAAGAAAAAAATGGAGATGGTTTTTTACCCCATCTCCATCAAAGAGTTTAATAATGATGTTACTTAAATAGTAATTATAGAAATCGAAAAAATAAATCCTGTAATAAACTACTTACTTACCTTTAAAACATCGTTCTTTATATGAGAAGATTTATTTAATTCGGTAGCTTTTAAATTATCTTTTTTCATTTGTTTAAAGTACCAAATGAACATCAAGATATAAGCTGCTAACGCTGCTATAGATGATAATATTAAAGTTAAGTCCATAGTGCTGACTGTTTTACCTAGTAATACAGCTAACATTTTTTCCAAGGGATCCGAATCAACTGAACTAAATAATTGACCTTCTGATAAACCAGCTGGAAAGCTATTCATTGCAATAGAAGCTGATGTAAGGAAATTTGCAATAAGAGTAGCTGCCCATAAGAATAAAGGAATCATTATCGTACCAATTATTGTCATTCGGATGACTTTACCTTTAGTAACAATCAATAAGGCTGGTGTTAAAACAGTTAATAAAATCCCTCCCAGAGGAAGAACTTGATTTCCCGGAAGAATCATAGCGATAATTAGAAGGATAGGCGCTAAAATATTAGCTACCGCCCATACCTCGGCCCTTGATGCAAGAATCGGCCAATCAATGGCAATAAATAATTTTCTACCTCTTAAATGCTTACTCATCAACGTAGTAACACCGTCTGATAATGGTTCAATAGCAGGTCCGAACCAACCACCAACATAAGCAAATAGCTCCAAAGCAACTCCTGCAGTAAATGCTAGATTAAAGATCTCTTGAGGACTTTGTTGTCCTAATAGGCCAATAAACAAACCTAAATAGACACCAATGGCAAATTTACTACCCCAAAAGCCAATTTTTTTATTTAAAATTTCAGCGTTAAAATCATATTTATCAATAAAAGGAATACAAATATCAATTAATTTATTAAAAATCATTACGATGGGAGCCACTAATAAAGATGGATGCGCTGTCGTAGTGATATTCGTTTCTTCATAGTCCAGTAATTTGTTGATTGTCGGTTTCATTACATCCGCATTAATCAACATAAGTGCATAAATAAAGACCACAAAAAGTGTGGTTATGAAAATGTTGTTATTAGAATAGTCTAAAATAATTAATCCTATAATAGAAATATTCCAAATATTAAATAAATCCACATTCAAGGTTTGGGTAGAAGAAGTAAACAACATGATCAAATTCATTATGATACAAACAAGCGCAAAATATAATGTATACATAGATCCCCACGTGATCACAGCTAGAGGTGCCCATCCTAAATCTGTTATAGACAAAGAAACGCCAGTAGACTCAACAAAGCTATTTAAAGCTGGTCCAAAAGCACTGGTTAATAAGGATATAATAGCACTCATACCAGTTAGTGCAATGGCCATTTTGATACCGCCTTCAATTGATTTGGAAAACGAAACTTTAAATAATAGCGATAGCAGAGTAATAACAATAAACATCATAGCAGGTGCGCCTAGTCCAATGAAAAAGTTAAAACCTGTATTTAATGCTTCAAACATATATAACATCCCCTTTAGTTTTCGTAAATGCGTAACCGGTTACGAAGTCTGAGGATAACTTCAATTTATCATATTTATTTTTTTAATACAAGAAAAATTATTCATATTGACAATCGGTTAGAAAAATAGGTATGATAATAAATGTAATCGGTTACGTTATTTTAAAGAGGAGTTTAAAGTATGGCAACAATACGAGATGTAGCAAAATTAGCAAATGTCTCTACTGCTACTGTTTCTAGAATTATTAACGGAAAAGGAGAAGCAAGTCCTGAAACTATTAAACGTGTAAATAAAGTAATTAGAGAAGTAGGTTATAGACCTAATTCTTTAGCTAAAAGTTTATCAAAGCAAGATTCGAATTTAATCGCTTTAATAATACCAACTTTAAATAATCCTTTTTTCCCAGAATTAGTTCAAGCCATTGAAGCCGCAGCCAGTAAATATGGATATAATTTATATCTTTGTAACAGTGAAGATCAAAGATCAAAGGTTGAATACTATCTTGATTCAATCATAGATCATTATGCATGTGGAGCAATTATTAATTCTTTACATGTTAGTGAAGATGATTTAAATCGTTTAGAAAAACGAGGAATCCCCACTATTACAATTGATAGGACACAATTTTCACATCCATATTCTGCCATTGGGGTAAACCACAAAGATGGGGGATATCAAGCTGTTTCTTATTTGGTAAAGAACAATAACTGTAAAAAAATAGTCTTTTTGTCAGGGCCAGATGGTGAAAAAAGCTCTTTAGATCGATTAGAAGGTTACAGAGAGGCTTTAAAGGAAAACAAAATAACAGATTTTGAAAAAATTGTTTATGGTAATTTTGAAACAGCCAGTGGATATAAAGCGATTAATGAGTTAATTAAAAAGGGTTGTACTTTTGATGCCATTTTTAGTTCTAATGACGCAATGGCATTTGGTGCTATTCGAGCATGTATTGATGCAGGATTACAAGTACCGAGAGAAGTGAAAGTTGTTGGGTATGATAATGTTTTACTTTCAAATTATTATTATCCTAAACTAACAACTATTAGCCAACACAAAGCGCGTATCGGAGAACTTACGATTAAAGAACTCGACCGTTTGATAAATCAACCAAATAGTAAGCCAAGAAAATATAATATTTCTCCTGATTTAATAGTCAGAGAGTCATCAAATAATAGGAGTGTAAAGAATGAATAAACTAGGACCATCATTAATGTGCACGGATTTAGGAAATGTAGAACAAGATATTAAAGAATTAGACAATGCAGCAGTAGATTTTTACCATATTGATGTGATGGACGGAGTCTTTGTTCCAAATTTTGGTCTTAACCTCGACTTTGTTAAAAGAGTTCGGGAAATAACTGAAAAACCACTTGATGTACATTTAATGGTGACAGATCCAAGCCGTTATATCGATACATTTGCAGAGGCAGGTGCAGATATGATTTCTATACATGCTGAAGCAACAACGAATTTACAAGGCGATTTAGCAAGAATTCAAGCACTTGGCTTGAAAGCAGGTGTGGCTATTAATCCTGCTACTTCACTGAACGTGTTGGACTATGTCTACGACGTAACCGATTACGTAGTGATAATGACAGTAAATCCGGGATTTGCAGGACAAAGATTCATACCATCTATCTATAATAAGATCCAAGAGCTTAGTGATCAAATTAGAAAACGCGGTCTGAACATTGATATACAAGTTGATGGAAATATTGGGAAGAACACAATCCCTAAGTGTAAGGCTAATGGAGCTACAATGTATATTGGTGGAACAAGTGCAGTTTATAGTAGTGCAGGAACATTAGAAGAAAATGTCAAAAAAACAAAAGAATTATTAGTATAAGGAGGAAATGTAAATGTTATATGATGTGGTAGTACTAGGTAGTATAAACATGGATATACGTGTAGAAACGAATAATTATCCAGAATATACTGAAACAACTTTTGCAAATAAGATTGAGATGTTACCTGGGGGGAAAGGTTCAAATCAAGCTGTTAGTGTAGCAAAACAAGGTAAAAAATTAGCTTTTCTAGGCGCCGTTGGTCAAGATAGTGCAGGTAAACAAATGCTTCAAAATCTAGAAAATCAAGGTATTTCTACTACCCATATCTTGCAAACGAATAAATCTAGCACTGGTACTTTTGTAGCGATCGTTGATAATGACGGAGAGAATACAATGGTGGGTACAATGGGAGCTAACGAAACACTATTGAAAGAAGATATAAGAGAAGCTTTTTCGGATATTGAGTCTAAGGTCTTACTATTACAAATGGAAACGAGTAGAGAATCTATTATTGAGGCCATGAAAATTGCAAAAGAAAAAAATATGTACACTATTTTAGATCCAGCTCCTGCAGATGGATATTTTGAGGAAGCTCTTAAGTATGCGAGTTTAGTTACTCCTAATCAGCAGGAGACAGAAAAAATAACTGGAATCAAAGTAGTAGATGAAGAGACGGCATTTGAAGCAGCTAAAAAAATACATGCAATGGGTGTTCCTGATGTTATCATTAAAATGGGGAACAAGGGCAGTTTAGTATACAAAAATGGAGAAAAGGTTTTAGTTGATTCAATCAAAGTCAAGGCGGTTGATACGGTTGGGGCTGGAGATACTTTTGCTGGTGCACTAGCAGCCACATTAGTTGATACAGATAATTTAGTAGAAGCAGTTCGCTTTGCAAATATAGCAGCAGGTATTAAAGTATCTAGATTTGGGGGACAAGAGGCTATACCAACTAAAGAAGAAGTGATGGAATATCAAAAAGAAGCTATAACGCAATAAAACTAATTTAAGCTAGTTAGCAACGCCATTTTGAAAAAATAGAGCGAATAAACATAAAATAAATTTATCTTAAATCGTCATGATGGTCTTTCTATTGGAACGTCTTGAGCTATTACTTAAATAAACTACTAGATATACCGGTTTTTCTTATTAGCACGTACAAGCTGTGTAAGGCATATGGATACTGTTATTACAAGAAAACCAAAGATATGGACAAAGTGATGGGAAATTATGGTAACAGCAGTTAAAAAAGCACGAAGCGATATAAGGAAATCGAGAGGTACGAAAATTATTGCTATTAGGAAAAAAGGCATTCGATCAAACACATGAAGCCCATCAGCAAGTTATAGATAACGAATCAGCATGGCCGGTTATAAGAGTAAAAGAAAGAAAAAGCTATATTGAAGTCCATTTTTTGAACGGAGAATAGCTTCATTATACGCCAACTGGAAAATGGTATTAAATGAGATAAATCATAAAAGCTAGTTGTAGGCATATTTTTAGCCCTATAACTAGCTTTTATTTATGCTTAAAGAAGAATAGACAAGAAGTAGAAGTTCTGGTAGAAGGGTATCTTTTTGCAGATCTGAAAGAAAATATAAGCAATGAAGAAGGCTATTATTTACTTTTAGAAACTGAATCTGATGGAGTTGTTGAGCATGGAGAACTCATCTAATATATTTCATAAATGGTTATTGTGAATAGATTAACAGGTTCCCTTAGATTTACGACTTCTCTCATCTATTACTGGAAAGAACATAATTAATTTAAGTTCTCAAACTCATATAGATTAATTAATACGTTTTGATAGTAGTTTCTATGAGATCTTGCGTCTATGCTATCTTTGTCTGCCAAACCTATTATTTTCATGACATGATATTCTGATATTATATTAAGAACTTTAGTTACTTGAACTATTTCTAACAAAGAGAATGTTTTCAAATCATCATTTGAACTACCATGAATGATATAATTTCTGGTATTTGAACACATCATTGCAAAATCACTTCTATCCCTACTCCTAGTAAAATTATACTCATCTAAATCAAATTTTTTAAGTAGGTCTGTTGGTGTCTCTCTCAATAATTCAAGCATTCTTCTCCTAAGAGTATGTTTATTTAAGTTATCTGTGCTATAGATGGTTTTCTTCATTACGCTTCCTCAATCTTAGAAGACATTTTTTTATTAATTCTGTCGCTTTAATTAATCCATCATTTACCTCTTTTTGTTCAGTCCCAAACTCCCTATGCAGGACTTCTAAATTAAGACAAGCATCTAAAAATGTATTTCCAACATAATTTCCACCTATAAACGATACAGAAAAGTTTTGAATAATAACTTTTATTTTCTTAAAATCATTAAAAAAGCGATTTAAATAACTTTCTAATTTATTAGCAACAGTTCCATATGGATATGGAGGAATGTGCTGATGAATTCTGCTTACTTCTTTCTGTTGTAGTGTATAAAACCTTCCATTACTATTAAATTTGTTTCCTAATGGATCCTCTGTCTTAGAAGGAAAGTCTAAAAATTGAATATTAAGCTTTTTACCTAAAAGTAGCTAATCGAGTTGGTAGAGTCTGCCTATGCAAGATATTGAACGGCCGTATACCGAACGGTACGTACGGTGGTGTGAGAGGTTGGGGCCGTAAGGCTTCTCCTACTCGATTGTTTATTACCTATTTCTGAAAAATCTTTTTCTTTTGACTGTAAATCAGTCTAGCCTTATTACGTTTTAAAAAGACTCAAAAAAGCAGCGTTAATGAACTCACGCTGCTTAAAATAGATTCTATTCTAATTTGATTCAAGCATCCACCCAGTATTTGACAAAGGTACTTTAATATTAATTTTGCGGTTATGTTGCAAAGTTTTAAATAAAGAATAAAATCC
>NZ_KV786977.1:85659-102245 GCF_001806975.1 Aerococcus sp. HMSC10H05 | reverse complement strand
CACCAACACTATTTGACACAGAAACCCTTTTTTTTGGCCATTTTTATGGCAAATTATTTGTCCAATTAACTTTAAAATGATAAGCTATACTTATATCATATAGAGAGCCAAAAAGGAGGTGAGTGAATGGGTGGATTAAGAAAATTTCTTCAAATCCTATTTTCACTCTTAGTTTTATTAGCAGTAGTGGCAACAGCTTCAGTTATTTACCCAATACCTTATTTAAGTGATTTTGTTGACCACAATATTGTGTCCAATCAAATGCTCGTAAATGCAGTCATTGTGCTGTTAGCACTTAGCTTTATTTACTTCGCAGTAGCCTTAATATGGAGCATAGTTGCACCCGCCAAGTCACGTACTTTAAAAGTGTCTAATGATTATGGTGAGGTTAAAGTTAATCGTGATACAGTGGTACAAGCGGTACATCGTGAATTATTAGACGTGAAACAGGCATCACGTAAAAATGTCACTGTGAAATTTGGTCGAAAACCAGAAAATACTAAAGTAACTGTTGACTACGCTGTAGACAAGCACAATGATGTACAGACGATTTCCAATCAAATTGCAGAAAAGGCGCAGCTTGCTGCGGAAAGTGTCTTAGGAACAAGTATTCAAAATGTGAAAGTGACTGCTGCACCATATGACGTAGAACAAAATCATCAGCAAACGCGCGGTCATAAACAGGCACGCGTTAGATAATAAATGTTCATTTGAACTAAACTTTGATAGGGGGCACATAGCATATGAAACAACCACCGCGTAGCTGGTATCCGTATAGAAATCGTATTTTAGGGGGCCTGATTGCATTCATTTTTGCCTTAATGTGGATGTGGTTAGGTTTTGGACCTGCATTATTCATTCTTGTATTCTCAACAATTGGATACATTGCAGGTGCTTACTTTGACGGACAAATTGACTTGGAAAGTTGGTTCTCATTTTTCAATTTTTAGAATCATATTATTTGAGTTAAGTTTGTAATCTTGCTATAATAGATACAACTTATGAAATATAAAATAACAATAAAAGAAATGGGGTATTTTACATGTCAGAGAACGTAAAACACACTAATGATTTAACTTTTGAAGATCGTGTATTGGAAAAAATTGCTTTCTATACAGTCCAAAACATTGATGGTATTTTAGAGTTAAAAGGTAACTTTACTTCAGGAATTAAGAGTTTCTTCACTAGTGGTGAAGATGATACTAAAGGTGTTAATGCTGAAGTTGGTAAGAAAGAAGTTGCTTTAGATTTAGAAGTTATTGCTGAGTATGGAAAAGATATTCCTGCAGCATTCGACAAAGTGACGAAAGCAGTAAAAGAAAATGTTCAACAAATTACTGGCTTAACAGTAGTTGAAGTAAACATGAATGTGAATGATGTATTAACACGCGCTGAATATGAACGCGATCAAAACGAACAAAAACGTGCTGCTGAACAACAACGACGTCAAGCAAACCAAAGTGGTCAATACACTGACGGTTCACGCGTACAATAGTATTCACTGATAAAGGAGGCGGGTATATACTCGTCTTCTTTTCATAAGAACATTTATATGAATTTTGATTTGACAATTATATATGTGATGCTTATACTTATTTTGGAATAAGATAATGATATCGAAAATAAGAGACAAGCTTTAGGGTTGGACATTAGAGACAAGTTGGTTAGTGAAAAACTTGCAATATCATATGGCGAACCACTCTTTAGATAGCATCGAAGTAAATGGCTGAGAGCACATTTAATAAGGTGTAAGGGTTGCCCCCATTATCAGCATATGAGGATAAGATATGCCTTGCATATTTTATTAAAATTGGGTGGAACCACGCATATTGTTTATTAGCGTCCCATTCTAGTCTTATAGGCTAGGGTGGGGCTTTTTTGTTTTTAAAAGGGAAAGGGAGGCAAAACATGATTGAATTAGTATTCCCAGATGGGGCGAAAAAATCATTCGAAGCAGGCGTTACTGGACGTGACGTTGCTGCATCAATTAGTAACTCATTAGCAAAACGCGCAATAGCAGCTAAAATTGACGGTGAATTGGTCGACTTAAATGCACCAATTAATGAAGGTGGCGCTATCGAAATTGTAGATCCTAAACATGAGGATGCTTTAGGCATCTTACGTCACTCTACTGCTCATTTAATGGCACAAGCAATGAAACGTTTGTATCCAAGCATTAGATTCGGTGTCGGTCCAGCTATTGAAACAGGCTTTTATTATGATACTGACCAAGAAAAACAAATTACTGAAGAAGATTTACCAGTAATTGAAGCGGAAATGGCCAAAATTGTAAAAGAAAATTATCCAATTGAACGTCGCGAAGTGACACGTGCTGAAGCGAACGAAATCTTTGCGGATGATGAATATAAACTGGAAATCATCGCAGATTTACCGGAAGATGAAACGCTAACAGTATATTCACAAGGTGAATTCACCGACCTTTGCCGTGGAATTCACGTACCATCAACTGGTTATATTAAAGAATTCAAATTATTATCTGTTGCCGGTGCATATTGGAGAGGTAATTCAGATAACAAAATGATGCAACGTGTTTACGGTACGGCCTTCTTTGAAAAACGTGACTTAAAAGAGTTTATCAAGCAACGTGAGGAAGCTAAAGAACGTGATCACCGTAAATTAGGTAAAGAATTAGACATCTTCATGGTAAATCCTGAAGTTGGTTCTGGCTTACCATTCTGGTTACCAAAAGGTGCTACAATCCGCCGTATTATCGAACGTTATATCGTAGATAAAGAAGTTTCTTTAGGTTATGAACATGTGTATACACCAATTATGGCAGATGTTGAATTATATAAAACTTCTGGTCACTGGGACCACTATCATGAAGATATGTTTCCACCAATGGATATGGGTGATGGTGAACAATTAGTTTTACGTCCAATGAACTGCCCACATCACATGATGATTTATAAAAATGAAATTCACTCATATCGTGAATTTCCAGTTCGAATTGCGGAATTAGGTATGATGCACCGTTACGAAAAATCTGGTGCCTTATCTGGTTTACAACGTGTACGTGAAATGACTTTAAATGATGCGCATATCTTTGTACGTCCAGACCAAATTAAGGAAGAATTCACCCGTGTAATTCAGTTAATCAAACAAGTTTATGATGATTTTAATATTACAGACTATCGTTTCCGTTTATCTTACCGTGATCCAAACAATACGGATAAATATTTTAATGATGATGAAATGTGGGAAAAAGCACAAGCAATGCTTAAAGAAGCAATGGATGATCTAGGTCTAGATTATTTTGAAGCAGAAGGTGAAGCAGCATTCTATGGTCCTAAATTAGACGTTCAAATGAAAACTGCTTTAGGTAATGAAGAAACCATGTCTACTGTTCAATTAGACTTCCTATTACCAGAACGCTTTGACTTAACTTATGTTGGTCAAGATGGTCAAGACACTCATCGTCCAGTAGTTATCCATCGTGGTGTTGTTTCAACTATGGAACGCTTCGTTGCTTACTTAATTGAAGAATATAAAGGGGCATTCCCAACTTGGTTAGCACCAGTCCAAGCTAAATTAATTCCAGTTAACGATGAAGCACACGGTGACCATGTTGAAGCAATTCGTCGTCGTATGCAAGCTGCGGGTATGCGTGTTGAAGTAGATAATCGTAACGAAAAAATGGGTTACAAGATCCGTGAAGCCCAAACACAAAAAATTCCATATCAATTAGTCTTTGGTGACAATGAAATAGCTGAAAACACAGTAACAATACGTCGCTACGGCTCCAAAGAAACATCATCAATGCCATTTGATGAATTCTTAGCACAATTAGAACAAGACATCAAAGCATATAAATAAAGGGTGCGAGCCCCGACGCTAAGAAAGGAACCGTTGGAAGATGAAGGCAGTAGATGAGACAGTCAACTACAACTTCATCTGAAACGCAGACCTTTCTGGAGGGACGAACCCGACTAAAAGCTGTCATGCGTTTAACCTTTAAAATTTGAATATACAAAAAAGAAGGCCGAGATATTTTCGCAGCCTTCTTTTTTTCTTAAAACATTATTCAACTACTTGTAACACTGGCTCTAATTGACCTAATGGAATCGTTGCCATGTTCGGACGCAGTGTGCCTTTATTTTCATCGCGTCCTTGTACCACTAGATTTGCATCTTTTTGATTGTACATGTTGATACCTTTCGCAACTAATTGTTGTGTCCGGTCACTAGCATATCTATTAAATAGTACGGATAGTTTAACAGAAGGTAGCTGTGTCATCATTGGGTAATCCCCCATTGAATCGCCAAACACCATGGCTGGCTCTTTACCGTGTGTTTCTACCATAAAGTTTTTGATTACTTCAACTTTTCCTAGACCTTTAGTAATATATGTTCCTGCTTCTAGGCGAGAATCTATCACCCCTTCTTGATCAACATCATAGCATTGGCCAAAGACCTGACTTGCATCTAAATTAAAGGGGGGCTTGGTTACGATTGAACGAACTAAATCAATTGGACTCGCTGTAATGATATAAATTGTAATATTATTATCTTTTAATGCTTGCCATAAATCGAGTATTTCATCAGCAATCCGGATCCCTTGTTGGATAGTAGCTTCAACTTCTCCAACCTTACTTTGAATATGTGGGCTAGAGGATAGTCGACGAAGTGCAATAGGTTTAGCTAAAGCATCTTCGAATACAGCAATAGATAGGTCTTTAAACTCATTTACTGTATAGCCTTTAAACCAATAAATAGGTGAATTTTTACCAGGCGTTCTTTGAAATTCGCTACCTACTTTTTGATAAAATAACCGCAGCTTTGTGGCAAACTCATCAAATTGTGTCCACTCTTTTACTTGCTCTAGTGGTAAACGTTCGCTCTCATCTAAAGAGATATAATCTGTGTATAAGACTTGATATTGCGCAATAATATCATCAGCCAAATCAAGATAGGTAGCTTTATTTTGTGAGTTGGAAAAAATAGGCTGATTGAAATTCATAGGTCCATTTGTTAATACTTCATAGAACTCATCAGGCGTCATTTTATAGGCTAAATGGTCTATCATATACATCATTAAATGGTCTTCTATATCGTGCATGATGGTTGTATTATCAAAATCAAACACAGCATATTCAGTATCAGCCTTATCTGTACCTAAATCAGATGCGGATTCCTGTATAACTGTGTTTAAACGTTGGACAACAAAAGGATCCCATTTTTGTTGGTTAATATTTAACGGCATAAAACTCTCCTTATATATATTGTGTTTATCATTCGCTATTTTCCATTATAAAGGACTAGTAATAAAAATATGTAAAATCTAAGTCATCATGATATTAATATCATGATTATCTAAGGTAACATTGTAGATCGTGGTGGTTATAGACACCAATGGTCTCTAAAAAAGATTCAATGGTAGTAGGCCCAATAAATTTAAAACCACGTTTTTTCAATAATCTCATAAAGGCTTTATTGATTTCTTCTTCATTACAATCATAATCTTCAAGTAATCGCTGTGCTGTTTCATAGATATAGTGTTTAAAGTCGGGTAATTCTGGGTCATCTTCAATAGCTAAAGCACACTGAGCGTTATTTACCATAGCCTGAATTTTTTTCCGGTGGCGAATGATACCTTTGTTTGTCATTAATCGGTCTATATCTGCTTCATCAAACTTAGCCAGTTGAGTGATATCAAATTGGGCAAATGCTTGTCTAAGTGCAAGTCGTTTTTTCAAAATGATAGACCAAGATAAACCTGCCTGCATAGATTCTAAACACAGCGCTTCAAAGACTTGCTGGCTTGTTGTTTTAATTTGTCCCCATTCGTTATCATGATAGGCAATCATTTCTGGCGTGTTAGCAAATTGGCACCGTGTATGCATGAAAAAACCCCTTCTTTCTTAGCAAAAATTATAATAAATAAGATTAATTCAAATTATAGCAAATCTAATATGCTTTTAATAGTTGTTATAGATTTAAACGATTAGTAGTGATTTATCTTCGATATTATCAATATTTGTTAAATATATCTATAATCAAGTTGTCGTAGAAAATAATGTAATATGGGGGATGGATATGATGAAATTTTTGGTTAAATTTGGGTTGTTTTCTTTATCTACTTTGGTATTAGGTGCTTGTGCCAGTGAGAATAGTGGGGAAGCAACGATTAGAGTGGCAACTTCTCCGGGTCCTTATAGTGTGTTATTTTTAGATCAAGTTGCGCCTAAATTAGAAGAAGAAGGTTATACAGTTGAAGAAATTGAGTTTACAGACTTACGTTCAGCAAATGTGGGTTTACAGGAAGGTTCTGCTGATTTAAATGTGGATCAACATTCTTTATATCTAGAAAACTTCAACCAAGAAGCAGGCGCAGATTTAACAGCTGTTACGCCCGTTCCAACAGTGCCAACAGGTTTATTTCCAGGAACGAAAGATGACTTAACAGCAGTATCAAGTGGAGACCGTGTTGGTATTCCGGATGATCCGTCAAATTATACAAGAGCCTTACTCGTTTTAGAAAAAGCTGGTTGGATTACTTTTAACGATGACGCAAACCTAGAAAAGCTAACTGTAGATGATATTGCAGAAAATATTAAAGGTATAGATATAATCCCTATGCAATCAGCAACTATTCCTAGAACGTTGGAAGATTTAGCTTATGCTATTATCCCGGGTTCCATTGCCTATGATGCGGGTGTTGACTTCTCTACAATGTTATTAGCCGAGGATGTGCGTGAAGATTTATTATTGCAAGCAGTTGTTTCAGACTCGGAAACGGCAGAAGCAGATTGGGTGCAAGCGGTAGTGAATATATATCATTCGGATGAATTTAAGGCACAAATTGAAGAAATCAATCATAATTCAGATGAAACATATTGGATTCTACCTGATTAAGACTTAATAAAGAAAAGATGAATATTCATAGAAAACGTTTACATCCAGTTGTCATTTCCTTTATGATAGAGGTATCAAATAAATAGGAGTGATGTATATGGTTGAAGTTTACACAAACTACTGGGAAAATCGACGCGACGGTGTTCGAAAAGAACATGGATCATATGCTAGCGAGGAAGAGGCTTTTGAGGGCATTCAAAGCTGGTGGACGCTTCATCAAGAAAATTATACCGATGTAAATAAAAGACGAACTAACTCTGGTGCGCTCGAAATTACATATGGTGATGATAATTACTACTATCGCATTGAAAAACGAGTACTAGATAAATTACCATCAAAAAAATGTAAGTTGAGAAGTCCTGGTGAGATCGACAGTAAACGCAAACTAGAGCAATTAGATGATGAAACTTTCCTATTTGAAGAATTGGCAGAACCTTATCGAGACTTATTATTAGTAGCAATGGGGAATGGAGAGCGTGTAAAGGATTTTGTTTATGATGAAAAAGGACGCCCAATTCGTGAATTGACTAAAGTAAGAGTTTAAAAGAGATGATTGACAAGTTGATGTAAGGATGTTACACTATGGAGGTTGAGAAAAGAAGCAGAAACACCCGTTTCTCACCTGAGTTGACAAGTTACGTCCTCTGGTTGATAGATATTCAGTTCACACAGACACGATCTGTGTGCTTAATACGACGGGTAGAGTTTGTACTATCCGTCGTTTTTTCTATGTGAAATTTCTCTTTCATACAGATATATGCAGTTTTGCAGAAAAAATTCTCTTTATAAAGCATCAATGGAGGTGTATTACTATCGCAAAAGATGTGTTCGTAAATGAAAATATCCGTGCACGTGAACTTCGTGTAATTGATTCTGAAGGTGAACAGCTAGGTGTGTTAAGTAAAGACGAGGCTTTGGATAAAGCTGAACAAGCTGGACTTGACTTGGTACTAGTATCACCAAACGCCAAACCGCCAGTTGCCCGTATTATGGATTATGGTAAATACCGTTATGAGCAACAACGGAAAGAGCGTGAACAACGTCAAAATCAAAAACAAGTCAATCTGAAGGAAGTGCGTTTATCTCCTACGATTGAAAAAAATGATTTTGAAACAAAATTGCGTCAAGCTCGTAAATTCCTTGGAAAAGGTGACAAAGTTAAAGCGTCAATTCGTTTCCGTGGTCGTGCTATTACGCACAAAGAAATTGGACGCGAAGTGCTAGAACGCTTTGCAGAAGAGCTTAAAGATATTGCAGAAGTTGAGCAAAGACCAAAAATGGAGGGACGTTCAATGTCTCTTCAAATGGCACCAGCTACTGACAAATAATTGAACAATTTTAGGAGGAAAAAACATGCCAAAACAAAAAACTCACCGCGCTTCAGTTAAACGTTTCAAAAAGACTGCTACAGGTAAATTAAAACGTAGTCATTCAGAACGTTCTCACCGTTTCCACGGTAAAACTAAAAAACAACGTCGTCAACATAAACAAGCGACAACAGTTCATTCATCAGATATGAAACGTATTTCTCAAATGATGGACACTTACAAATAAGATTATCTAAGCGTTCAGTCACGGGCTGAACAGTACTAAAAGGAGGAAATTAAATGGCTCGAGTTAAAGGTGGAACAGTAACACGTCGTCGTCGTAAAAAATATCTTAAGTTATCAAAAGGTTACTTCGGTGCGAAGTCTAAATTATACAAAACAGCTAAACAAGCTGTTATGAAATCATACACTTACGCATACCGTGACCGTCGTCAAAAGAAACGTGACTTCCGTCGTTTATGGATTACACGTATTAATGCAGCTGCTCGTATGAACGGAATGAGCTATAGCACATTAATCAATGGTTTAAAAGTTGCGAACATCGATATGAACCGTAAAATGTTAGCTGAATTAGCAGTTAACGATGCAGACGCATTTGCAGCAATTTGTGAACAAGCGAAAGCAGCTTTAAACAAATAATTTATTTAAAGTCCATGTAGCATCAGCTTTTTAGCGAGTGTCTACTGGGCTTTTTTATATTAAAGAAACGTAAACAAATATGTGATCTAAAAAAGCTATCAATAGTTATGTTATATTCGTATTATCCCAACTAATGATTACTTGTTAAAATAAATGGTAGGAATAATAATGATGGCATTTTTCAAACTGGACATTGAAGATAGAGGAATCAAAGGAATGCTATTACCTTAAGGGGAAATCAATCAAGATCAAACTAAATGATGTCATCTTATGATAGAATGAACCGATTGAATATAAAAAAGGAAACTTTATAAAGTAAAATGTAGAGGTGAAACTAATGTCAATTATAGACTTAAAAGATGTCGCGGTAAAATTTGAAACACCAAATGGTATCGTTGACGCAGTAAAAGATGTCAATATTTCTATTGAAAAAGGGGAGATATTTGGCGTTATCGGCTATTCAGGTGCGGGAAAATCTACGCTTGTGCGCACTATCAACCGTTTGCAACCTGTTTCTTCAGGACAAGTAATTGTCAATGATAAGGAAATCAATGCTTTATCTGAAGCTGAATTACGTGCTTCTCGTAAAAAAATTGGTATGATTTTTCAACACTTTAATCTAATGAATGCTAGAACAGTGGAGGGAAATGTCCTTTTTCCATTGAAGGATTCTAAGTTATCCAAAGATGAGAAGAAAGAAAAGGTTCACGAATTACTAGAATTAGTAGGCTTAGCAGATCGTAAAGATGCTTATCCAAGTCAACTTTCTGGTGGACAAAAACAACGTGTGGCTATTGCAAGAGCTTTGGCTAATGATCCAGATGTCTTATTGTGTGACGAGGCGACATCAGCCTTAGATCCCAAAACGACATCCTCTATTCTAGAATTACTGAAAGAATTGAATGAACGATTAAACTTAACGATTGTGATTATTACACATGAAATGCATGTAATCAAAGAGATTTGTAATCGTGTTGCTGTCATGGAACATGGCGTTGTTGTTGAACAAGATACAATATTTAATATCTTTAGAAATCCACAGCAAAAATTAACGAAAGACTTTATTGAATCTGCTTCGCCAATTGAGAAAGGGATCCAAGAAGTTTTGAACAATCCGGAATTATTAAATATTCATCCAGATGACCGTGTGATCCGTGTAACATTCTCAGGTACTTCAACTGGTGATCCGTTAATTTCTCAATTAACCACACAATTTTCAGTTAAAGCCAATATTCTATTCGGTAATATTGAAATCTTACAAAATATTCCTGTAGGTACTTTATTGTTAAGCCTAAGTGGCGAGGCTACTAAGGTACAAGAAGCCATTGATTATATTGGCTACGAAGGCATTACAGTTGAAGAATACAAAATTGAAGGCCACCATTACATTCAAGGGGAGGTTGATGCATAATGAATTTTATTGAAAGTATTTTACCTAATGCAGCAGGGATTCCTGATGAGTTTATTGAAGCCACAATTGAAACATTGTACATGTCCATCTGGACGGCTGTTCTAGGATTTATCCTTGGTTTAGCTTTAGGGATTTGGTTAGTCCTTACACAACCGAATGGCTTAAAAGCGAATGCGGCTATCTATGGTATTTTAGATAAATTAGTAAATATTTTCCGGTCAATTCCATTTGTTATTATGATTGCATTACTAGTAAACATTACGAGATTTATTGCAGGTACCTCAATTGGTACAACAGCGGCAATTGTTCCACTAGTCGTAGCAACAGTGCCGTTTTATGCTCGTCAAATTCAAAATGCTTTGGTTGAGGTAAATCCGGGCGTTATTGAAGCTGCACAAGCAATGGGTTTATCAACAGGAGATATTGTCTTTAGAGTTTATCTTAAAGAAGCTTTACCAGGTATTATCCGAGTATCTGCATTATCTATTATTAATGTCATTGGATTAACAGCTATGGCCGGAACTATCGGTGGTGGTGGACTAGGTAACTTAGCTATCACTCGTGGATACAATAGATTCCAAACTGACGTAACGATTGTATCAACAATCATTATTTTAATTATCGTCTTTATTTCTCAAGCTATCGCTGATCGCTTGGTTAAAAAAGTAGAACATTAACTAATCTGTCACTAATCAAGTTTTGGAGGAGAATATGATGAATAATAAATTTAAATTATCTGCAACGATCTTTGCTTCAGTTATTGCTTTAGCTGCATGTGGTACAACTGGTACCGAGGGAGAGTCAGCTGATTCAGCAACAGAGCAGCAAGTTGAATATACGGTTGGTGTCGTTGGGGATACTGAACGTTTAGTTTGGGAAGATGTGGCTGAACGTGTAGCAGATGAAGGTGTAACTTTAAATGTTGAAACTTTTACTGATTATGTTACACCAAATACTGCTTTAGTTGATGGATCCCTAGATTTAAATGCTTTCCAGCATTTAGCTTATTTAGCTGAATTTGTGGCATCCGATAATGCTGACTTACAACCAGTTGGTTATACTTATATCTCTCCAATGGGTGCTTATTCAGACTCACTTGAAAGTATCGAAGATTTAGCTGATGGTGGATCAGTGGTTATCCCAAATGACGTGACAAATGGTGGTCGCGCTTTACTATTATTAGAATTAGCCGGTATCCTTGAAATTGATGATGCTGCAGGTATTACACCAAGTATTGAAGATATCACAGCTAATCCTAAAAATATTGAAATTACTGAAGTAGATGCTGCTCAGGTGCCTCGCTCACTCGCAGATGCTGATTTAGTAATCGCTAATACAAACTATGCTGTAGACGCAGGTTTAGTTCCTGAAGAGGATGCTATTTTCTTAGATACAGATGACTTAGGTTCACTTGGTGCCCAATATAAAAACGCTGTTGTTGTAAAATCTGAAGATGTCGAAAATGAAGATATCCAAACAATTGTGGATGCTTACCAATCAGAAGAAACTGCAGCTAAAATTGATGAAGTAACCTCAGGTGCTGATCAATCAGCTTGGACGGATAATGATGATATTCAAGCTGACTTTGCTGAAGTTGTTGGTCAAACTGAGCCGGCAGAATAATTTGCAAAAATAGCATTATAGCGATATGTTAAGAAGGTGAGACAAAAGTCGTGTAGAATTGTGACGTACTGACCAAAAGCCGGCCAATAACGAAATGTTATTGGTGCATTTTGGGCATTATCGGATAATGCTGACTTTTGAAACCCGATGATAAACAATTTTATATAGCAAAGAGAGGCTGAGATATTTTTGTCCCAGCCTCCTTTTATTTCAATATTGTAAAAATAAATTGATTTCATCATTTATTTTTGGTATTTTTCTAACTATGCACTAAGGATACAATCTGATAAAATAAGTTGAATTTATTTAAAGAAAAAAATGAACTTAGGAGAAGACATGAATGAGTCAGATAAATATGGGACTAGCACTTCGCGGATCAGTTGAGAGCGACATGGCACAATTAACTGATATGCTTGAGGATGCGATAGCTTTACTTGCAATGAATAGCATAGATCAATGGCAGAATGGTACGATATCCAGTGAAATTTTATTAGATGCGATTATGCACAATCAAGCCTTTGTTTGGGAACACCGGGATAGTGGTGGCATTGCTGGCTTCTGTGTCTTGGGTACTTATGATGAATTGTATGAAAACCTTGCAGAAGGTGAGTGGACTGTATCAGGCTCTTATTTGGCCATTCACCGTGTGATGGTTTCTAAACATTTACGTGGAAGTAAAGTGACTACTCAGATGTTTTTGGATATTAAAAAGATGGGGATATTAAATAATATTGATGCATTACGAATTGATACACATCCAGATAATATCATGATGCAGAAAACCTTAAAAAGAAATGGTTTTGTTAGAACAGGTCTACTATATATGCCTTCAGGTAGTCCGCGATATACCTACGAGTTTGATTTATCTAAATTTTAGATTAAAATATTACTTATAACGAGTTGAAATCAAGTCTAAAATAGAGAGGTAGTTAGTTATGTATTATGTTAAAAATGAACGTAACGGCAAAGAAATTTTTGATCCCACTTACAATTTGGCGATTGAATATTTTTTATTAAATGAAAAGAAACTAGATGAACCAATCTTACTCTTTTATATTAATGAACCTTCAATTATCATTGGGAAAAATCAAAATACGCATGTTGAAATTAACGAGCCTTATGTTAAGGAACATAATGTTCACGTTGTCCGTCGTTTTTCAGGCGGTGGTGCCGTCTACCATGATCTAGGCAATATTTGCTTCTGTTTTATTACAAATGATGATGGCAATTCCTTTAGAGACTTTAAGCAGTTCACTGAACCTATTATTGAATCGCTTAAAAAAATGGGTGTTGAAGGTGCTGAGTTACGTGGACGAAATGACCTTGTAATCGGTGACCAAAAGTTCTCTGGTAATGCGATGTATTCTAAGAATGGTCGCATGACAGCCCACGGTACACTGATGTTTGATGTAGATATTGAAGAAACTACTAAAGTGTTGAAACCTAAAGCAGCTAAATTAAAAGCAAAAGGGGTTAAATCAATCCGAAGTCGCGTAACGAATATTAAGCCACATATGGATGCTGCGTCTCAAAATATGACCTTGTCTGATTTCAGATCAGCTTTATTACGTAATATTTTTGATGTAGAAAATCTTGAGGATATCCAAGAGTATGTTTTGACTGAAGATGATTGGGCATGGATTGAAAATTTCCGTCAACAATACACCAATAATGATGACTGGAACTACGGTGAAAATCCTGACTTTGAAATTATTCGCGATGAAAGAACGGCAGCTGGACAAATTGAGTTCCAGTTTAATATCTCAAAAGGGAAAATCAAAGCATGTAAAATTTACGGTGATTTCTTTGGTTTAGGTGAAATTACTGATGTTGAAAATGCTTTAATTGGTCAAGAATATAGTCGAGAAAACTTGATTGAAGTTTTTAATGGTATGAATATTAAAAGCTATTTTGGTAATGTCACAGCTGAGGAATTGGCTGACCTAGCATCTCTTTAATTGAATTTTATAGGAGGACAGGATTCGTATAGACTCTTGTCCTTTTTACGATGAGTGCAAAAAAAGTAAAAATACGGGTAGTAATCAATTAAATAAAAAAACAGTCAACCTTTAGGGTTAACTGTTTTCAACTATTCTATTTAACCAAATGCTCGGCGTACTTGAACGCTTGCATTGCCTCTAGCAATTTCATGTCCGCGTTCACGAATTAATCCAGCATTTAGTGTGGATACTTCACCATATTCTTGCGCTAAGAAAGCCAAGTCCTCAATCTCGCTATCAGATAACTCGTTAGCTTCAAATTTTACTAGTGCGAAGTAGACTTCATTATATAAATATAGATCTACTTGTGCATACTGGTCTTTAAAGTCACGAGCAAAAGCAAGGAAATCTTCAAATATACGGAAGGCTAGCGTAATTTCTCTAGGGACACGGGGTTCCACAGTTCCTGCACTAGCTATTTTTTTTCTGTTGGTATCTTGTTTAGCTTGGTCGTCTAAGATACTTTGACGTTCACTTGATTTAGCCTTATCTTCATCTTCTAGCTCGCCAATTGTCTCCATTAGTTGTTGGAAAGCACTATCTTCTTCGTTATCATCGCCAAAGCCTTTACTAATATACAAATCAATACCGTTTCTTTTCGGCATTACTTGGAAAGTGATCGCTTCAGTATGTTGGAATTTTTGTGACACGTCGACCTCTTCAAGGATACTCATGAAAAAATGCTCAACTTCGTTTTGGTTGCTCATGATATCCATAAACGAGATACCCCGTTCAATTAAATCATCAGTATCTATAAATACTCGGATAGTATTTTCGTTAATATACTCCATTTCCATCGTAATCACCCCAATCTATTATTATGTAGTGTAAACTAATTGATGCGAAAGTTAAAGTAATTTACTCTAGAAAATAAAAAGAGTACAGAAAATTGCACTCTTTCCATCGTGATTATCTTGTTTTTTTAAATTAATTAGCGTGTGCTTCTTGTTCCTCATAAGAGCGTAACGCTTGTTGCAATTCAAGTTTACGAACGCTTCTTGGTAAGAAACGACGAATTTCATCTTCGTTATAACCAACCTGTAAACGTTTATCATCTAAAATAATAGGGCGTCGTAACAAACCAGGATTATTTTGGATTAATTCAAATAAATCATTTAAAGGAATTTCTTCAAGATCGATATTTAATTCTTGGAATGCTTTTGATCGAGTAGAAATAATTTCTTCAGTGCCTTCCTCTGTCATGCGTAGGACAGCTTTGATTTCATCTTCGGTTAATGGTTCTGAAAAGATGTTTCTTTCGGTATAAGGAATTTCATGTTCTTCTAACCATGCTCGTGCTTTGCGACATGAAGTACAACTTGGTGATATGTATAATTTTACCATGTGTATCTCTCCTTTGTATGAAAAACAATTCTTAACTAACATAAATATAGTATACCATAGAGCTTGTGAATTTACTATGTTTTTTTAACCAATTTTGACGTATCATTAATAAGTTATTACAAGAAGTAACTAAAGCTAATAAGCACAAGCGAGATACCAACAAGCTAGCAGAAATATGCTATACTAATATAGAATTTAAGTGAGGGGATTTTTAGATGACAAAACGTATTTTTTCTGGTGTACAACCAAGTGGAACACCAACAATCGGTAATTATGTCGGAGCGATGAAGCAATTTATCGAATTACAAAATGATTTTGAAGCTTACTACTGTGTCGTGAACCAACATGCTATCACAGTAGCGCAAGATCCTGAGGAGTTACGTCGCAATACAAGATCATTAGCTGCCTTGTATATTGCCTTAGGTATTGACCCAGAAAAAGCAACCATTTTTATTCAAAGCCAAGTGCCTGCTCATGCTCAAGCTGCGTGGATTGTACAATGTAATACAGCTTTAGGTGAATTAGAGCGTATGACGCAATTTAAAGATAAGTCTGCTAAACAAGCATCAGTTTCAGCCGGTCTTTTAACATATCCACCATTAATGGTTGCTGATATTATTTTATATCAAACCGATTTAGTACCGGTTGGAGATGACCAAAAGCAACATCTTGAATTAACTAGAAACTTTGTAGAACGTTTTAATAATCGTTACACAGGTAAAAAGGAAAAACCCATACTAACAATGCCGGAGTTTTACGCACCGAAAGAAGGTGGTAGAATCATGAGTTTACAAGAACCAACTAAGAAAATGAGTAAATCAGATGACAACAAAAAATCTTTTGTTTCTTTATTGGATGATCCTAAAACGATTACGAAGAAAATCAAGTCAGCAATGACAGATTCATCTGGTGAAATTTCTTACGATAAGGAAAACAAACCTGGAATTTCCAATTTATTAACGATTTATTCTTCATTTGCTAACCGTTCTATTGACGATATAGTAGCTGAATATCAAAATGCTGGTTACGGTAAATTCAAACAAGACTTAGCAGATGTCGTCATTTCTGTTTTAGAACCGATGCAAGAACGTCATGCAAAATTAATGGATTCATCTGAATTAGATGACATTTTAGCAGAAGGTGCTAAAAAAGCAAATAAGGTAGCAAATGAAACACTTGCATCTATGGAAAAGGCGATTGGCTTTAGATAAGCTCAGAAGAAGGTGAGACAAAAGTCGTTTAGCATTGACGTACTGGACCAAAAAACGAACAATAACGAAATGTTATTGGCGCATTTTGGGAAGTGTCAAATAATGCTGACTTTTGAAACCCGATGATAAATATCTTTTATATAGCAAAGAGAGGC
>NZ_KV786977.1:0-85639 GCF_001806975.1 Aerococcus sp. HMSC10H05 | reverse complement strand
GAGAGGCTGAGGTATTTTTGTCCCAGCCTCTTTTTTTTACAATATCAAGACGCTTTTAATGTGCTATAACGTATATAAAAGATTGAGAGGGGAGGCAAAGGGATGAGATTTGCACAAAAAGAGGATGGCACATTTGTCTTTGCAGAAGAGCTTATAGATGAAAATGGTCATAAACTACCAATAAACCAAAAATACGTTTGTAGCCAATGCAAACGACCGGTATATTTTAAAAATGGAAAAGATACTAGACCCCATTTTGCTCATTATGCCCGATCAGTAAAAGATCATGATAAAGTGAATGAATCTGACATACATTTGAAGCAAAAAACTGTGATATATAATCATTTGATTGATTTAGATATTGAATGTGAGTTGGAAGTATTGATTGAAAATCAGCTTAGAAGAGCCGATATATACATACCTTACCAAACAAATATTAGTCATAATCTAACGATTGAAGTTCAATATACGAAGATTTCTTCAGAAGATGTATATAGACGAGAAGTTGATTACCAAAGGGTAAATTGTCGCGTGTTGTGGTTATTAGGTTATCAGTCAAGCTATCAAAAAATATTCGACAAGAATAACATATTTCCTGTTAGCAAAACTTTGAATGCAATACGTCCCTTTTTGAGATACTCCTATGAATATGGTTTATACTTACCATTTTGGCATGAAAGATTGAGTAAAGTTATCTTATTGACACTCAATCTATATGGTCAGGCCCAAAGACAAATCTGCTTATCAATAGAAAGATATATTAGCTATTTTAATGAACACTATATTTATGAACAGGGGGATTTTATTACCCATTTATTGTTTGAAGGAGAACAACCAATAAAACTATCCCCACCTAAAGATTTAAACCACTTTATGAAGCAAGTATTGGTCAGACCAACATCTAATCAAAAGAAAGTGTTAGAAATTATTTACCAAAGACATATCTATATACAAGACGCACCGGTTGCGTTATTTACTTATCAGGCAAGAAGTATTTTTTCAAAAGTTGCTGATTGGGCTATAATACTTGTTTATCTCAGTATGTATCATCAAGATGATGATGCTAAAGAGAAGATGCATTTCGGACAATTTGTTAAATTATTACAAGATCAACAATTGATTATTGAGCATCCTTTTTTTACTAAAGAAATCATTGTTTCGTGGTTGATGTGGCTGATTGCGCATTACGAAAGTAGTTAGCATATTAATGTTGAAAAGAACCTCCATATGTTAAAATGAAAATACTATTAAAAATATGGAGGCAAATCATGGCAAAAATTTTTGAAGCAAAACCTAGAAATGAAGTAGATAGTGCTTTTCAATGGGATTTAACGACGATCTTTCCAGATGACGAAGCTTTTGAAACTGCCTTAGCAGCGTTCCCTAGTAAAGCGGAAGCATTTCAGACTTATCAAGGAACTTTAGGCCAAGGAGTCGATCAAGTAATTACTGTATTGGAGGCTCTCTTAGCTGTTAGTCGTGAATTAGAAACATTATACGTTTATGCGCACTTAAAACATGACCAAGACACAAATAATAACAAATATCTAACGTATAATAGCCAAGCAGGTGCTTTACTTGCACAAGTAAGTGAAAAGATTTCTTGGTTCGAGCCGGAAGTTTTATCAGTATCGGAAGATGTACAAAAGGCATTAGAAAACCATGCTGAGTATGGTCATTTCTTCCGGGAATTATTTGCTAAAAAAGCACATGTATTATCACCAGAAGCAGAATCATTGTTAGCCGGTGCAAGTGAGATATTTGGAAATGCATCTTCAACTTTCTCACTGTTAAACAATGCGGATTTAAAGTTTGGTAAAGTGAAAGATGAAGATGGTAATGAAGTGACGCTTTCACATGGGTCCTATGGTGTTTTATTAGAGAGCACTGATCGTTTAGTGCGTGAAAAAGCTTTTAAACAACTCTACGCTAGCTATGAAAGTGTTAAGAATACCAATGCTTCATTAATGTCCGGTAATATAAAAGGACATAATTATACAGCAAAGATTCGTCATTACGATTCAGCTCGTCAAAAAGCTTTAGATAATAATAATATTCCAGAAAGTGTTTATGACACATTAGTAGACACAGTTAGAAAGAATACACATTTACTACACGAATACGTTGCATTGAGAAAAGATATGCTAGGGATTGAAGACTTGCAAATGTGGGATATGTATACACCTTTGACTGGTGATGCACCAATTAAATTTACATATGAAGAAGCAAAAGAAATCACATTTAAAGCTTTAGCGCCTTTAGGTGACCAGTATTTAAAAGATTTAGAGAAAGCTTTTGATGAAAAATGGATTGATGTATACGAAAACGAAGGTAAACGTTCAGGTGCATACTCATCAGGTGCCTATGATACGAATCCATATATCCTACTAAATTGGCAAGATTCTTTAAATGACTTGTATACTTTAGTACATGAATTAGGCCACTCAATGCATTCTTACTACACGAGAAGTAACCAGCCATATATATATGGCGATTATTCAATTTTTGTAGCCGAAATAGCTTCTACAACAAATGAGAATTTATTAACTTCATATCTATTAGATACACTTGAAGATAAGGATGCACAGATTTATATTCTAAACCACTATCTTGATGGCGTAAAAGGAACCATCTTCCGTCAAACACAGTTTGCGGAATTTGAGCAGTTCATGCATGAATCTGATGCTAAGGGTCAACCACTAACAGCGGATTTCTTAAGTGAAAATTATTTTGAACTAAACAAAGTATACTATGGACCTTCAATTGGTGAAGATAAAACAATTGCTTTAGAGTGGTCTCGTATACCTCATTTCTATATGAATTACTATGTTTATCAATATGCAACAGGTTTTTCTGCTGCGAATACACTAGCTAAACGGTTGGTAGAGGGTGAAGATGGCGCGGTAGATAAGTACTTAACCTACTTGAAATCTGGTTCATCTGACTATCCGATTAATGTGATGCAAAAGGCAGGAATTGATATGACGAATGCGACTTACATTGAGGAAACTTTTGCGCAGTTTGAGCAGCGTCTAGCTGAACTTAAATTCCTATTAAATAAATAATAACTATTCAAAGAAAAGACAAAAAAGAAGCCGTAATTTCTCGGCTTCTTTTTTGTCTTTATTTTTTGATACAAGTCAATTGCGGTTTATTAGCAAATGTTTGATTGATATCTTCTTCTGAATGTATCATCATCTGATCAGTTATATATTCTAAATTATCAAGCGTGATGTTCTCTTCTAATTTGAAACCATACTGGTAATTGATGTTATCGAAAATAACAACCGTTGCATTTGCTGAAATTTGCATTTGATGGGCTAATTTTGCATCAACAATGATACTTTCTTGTGTAAGGTCTGAGTTAATATCTTGTAACCACATTTCAATATCTAGACGAGTAGTCCCTGCTATTTCTAACATTTTTTCTTTGGAATAAGGATTGCCTTGACGACCAAAATAGTCTTGAATTTTCATTAAATATTCACGGCCTACTTTTTTACCTTGAAGCAGAGCAGCTTTGTAGCCCTTACAGACTTCTTGGTGGGCAAGATATAAGCTGTTACGGTCGTTTAAAGACAAGGGTTTATCTAGTGTTTTAATATAGTTGTTAAAAGTTTGCATATCTGACGTTGTAATAAAGCGGAAGTACACTTTTTTATCTGTATGCCGTACAAAATTCAACACTTCTTCTTCACAATTTAAACAGGTGTCTCCTAACGGGTTAACAAATAAGAAAACTTCAAACACATGATTGTGTTTACAGGCACCTGGCGTGAGTTTTTTACTGTTATTCCTTTCAGTAATTTTTTGTGCCATACTTTACTCCTTTACTCATATTTTTGAAAATTTTGTTTATTTACTTCGTATTCGTAACTTCTCACCAATTCTAACAGGGTCCCACTAAAACTGCAATCTATTTGTATCTATCAACTTAAATTGTATTTTTATCAGTAACGAATCACAGTATAGTTGAATTTAGCTTTAGAGATCAGCATGAATCTGATGCATACGAACAATTTTCTGTTTGATTGGTCTTTGTGGAATTTGAAATTGTTTCAGTAAATTTTGATAAAAAGAGCGTCCCACTTTTGGGTCATTTGTTTCTACTTCAAGTTCGTAGTCTTCAAAATTAGTAAAGAAACAATGATCTAAAACCAGATCTTGTCCTTTGACAACTTGTTGGTGTCTGATCGTTTTAAATTGACCAATAACCATTAAATCTTCCAACAAGATGTCCATTGAGGCTAAGAATGTTTCAATTTCTCCTCCATGAGATAGTTTACCGTTTTCTTTGATGGAATCTCCATCACTTTTAGTTAACTTTTCTGTAGTTTCTAATTTTTGATGATCTTTAACAGGTTGTTTCATCGTTAAATGTACATAGCTATTAGTAATTCTGACACGTAGGCCGATATGTCGTTTAGCTAATTCACCATTGGCAGTATCAAAATAGAAATTTTCCTGTACTAGGGGGATAGTTTCCTCAAAGCCAAAATGTTTAAATAGTTTCTCGTACTCTATTTGGTTTAATAAATTTTTGTATTCTATTTCTAAATTTCTTGCCATTGGATCGCCTCTTTTCCTTATTCAACTTTAGTATATCAAGGTTTACATATTTTTTACAATAAAAGAGGTTAGCGGTATGATGCATTTTTGACTAAAAAAAGACAAAGGATGATTGATATCTTTGCGTTACTTGTTATAAATCATACCTTTTTGTGATAGAATATACAGGATGTGTGTGAAAGTAAATTAAATAAAGTGGGTGACCAAATGGTGGAAGATTGGCATAGTTTTCTTGCGCCGTATCGACAGGCTGTCGAGGAATTAAAAGTAAAGTTTAAAGGGATTCGTACTGAGTTTGAAGAAGCAAATCTCCATTCTCCAATCGAATTCGTTACTGGGCGGGTAAAGAGACCTGACAGTATTTTAAGGAAAGCTGAATTTAGAGAAATATCTGACTTAAACGCGCATAATATTGAAACTGTGATAGAAGATATCGGTGGTATCCGAATTATGTGCCAATTTGTAGAGGATATTTATCACGTGGTTGAAATTCTTCATCAACGTAAAGATTTTGACATTATTGTTGAACGTGATTATATTAGTCATAAGAAAGCAAGTGGTTACCGGTCATATCATATCGTTATTGCTTATCCAATTGAAAGAATTACAGGTACGGATTCTATCTTAGTGGAAATTCAAGTGAGAACGTTAGCTATGAATTTTTGGGCGACCATTGAACATTCGTTGAACTATAAATATGCTGGAGATTATCCCTTAGCACTACATCAACGACTTGAAAGAGCGGCTGAGGCGGCTTTTCGTTTGGATGAAGAAATGTCTGAAATTCGTGAGGAAATTAAGGAAGCGCAGAAGTATTTTCATACCAAAAGTTCAAAAAGTATGCAACACACGAAACTTTCAAATTCAGTAGATAATCGAAAAGAAGATAATCATAAGCCATCTCTATAGGATATTTTGATAGATTATAGTAGATAGGAAGTGTGTAGACGTGTTACAGAAAATCAATTGTGGAGGGTACATAGATGAGAGTGGCAGTTCGATATAGTGACACTGAAAGTTCTAAAAAAATTCGCGATATGATTTTTGCGTCTTGTATCAATTCAGGGTTTGAATTGGATGATGTAAATCCTGAATTAGCCATTTCAGTTGGCGGAGATGGGACACTGTTAAAAACGTTCCATACTTATGCAGATCAGTTGGATACTGTTCGCTTTGTGGGGATACACACTGGTCATCTTGGATTTTATACAGATTGGCTAGAAAGTGAATTACCAGAATTTTTAGCAGCTTTGAGTAATGACTCTGGAGAAAGTGTCTCGTATCCTTTGCTTGAAGTAGAAATTCAGTATAGTGATGGACAAGTGATACGTCATATTACCCTAAATGAGTCTGCCATTAGAAGATATGAAGGCACGATGACCTGTGAAATTTTTATTAAAGAAGAGAAGTTTGAATTTTTCAAAGGGGATGGCTTATGCATTTCGACGCCAACAGGGTCAACTGGTTTAAATAAATCTTTAGGGGGAGCGGTTGTCCATCCGCGTTTAGATACCATTCAAATGACTGAAATTGCTTCTATTAATAATCGCGTTTATCGGTCTTTGGCAAGTCCATTACTGATTGCTAAAGATGAATGGATTGTTTTGAAGCCATCTAAAGAGCATGAAATGACAGGGGTATTTCTTTCGCTAGATCACCTAAATATACCATTGAATAATGTCGAAAAAATTACGTATCGGGTAGCTAAGGAACGGGTGCACTTTGCCCGTTACCGTCATATGCATTTCTGGGATAGGGTAGAAAATTCATTTATTGGTATTAACGACTATCCAAAGCGAAAATTACCTAAAGAAGAATATTAAGAAAAAATCAAATAAATACATCAAAATAATTAAGCTTAAGCTTAATTTTAATTCAGGGTAAAATAGTTAGTATAGGGAATAAGGAGAGGTCGACAATTTTTTATGATGGTATTTGAATGGCAGGCTGAAGAAGCTTTGTTAACGCGTACCTTCTTGAAACATCACGGAATATCTAGACGATTATTGTCTCGTATTAAATTTCAGGGAGGTCAAATTTTAGTAAATGGGCAAGAAAAAAATGTCCGTCACCAATTGACCGTCGGCGATAAAGTGACGGTCATTTTACCGAATGAAGGAAAACAAGAAATGATTGAGGCCATTCATTTACCAATCGATATTTTGTTTGAAGATGACCACTATATTGCAGTCAATAAACCAGCAGGATTTACGTCGATCCCCTCTCAATATAATCCACAGGGATCTATGGCCAACATTTTAAAAGCGTATTATCAACGACAAAATTATGATAACCAAGTGATTCATGTAGTGACGCGATTAGACCGTGATACTAGTGGTGTTATGTTATTTGCTAAGCATGCTTTTGCACATGGTTTAATTGACCAACAAATGCAACAAAAAGGGCTTGAAAAGACGTATCTTGCCATTACAGATAGCAAGGTCAGTGATGTTGAGCACGGTTTTATTGATGATCCTATTGCGAGGAGTCCACGTTCAATTATTGAAAGACGTGTCCATGAATCAGGACAATCTGCTTTAACAGAGTACTGGTTGTCTAAAGAAGTGGGTTATTTAAAAGTGTATAGAGTACAGTTGCATACTGGGCGCACCCATCAAATACGGGTGCATTTTGCGTTTAATGGTGCACCTTTAATTGGCGATGACTTGTATGGGGGGCAAATGGGACTTGGTATTCAAAGGCAAGCTTTACATTGTCAATCTTTAAAGTTTAAACACCAATTTACAGGTGAAGTGGTTGAAATTGAGGCACCGTTGCCAGAAGATATTTCTGCTTGCTTTGACCTATAGGTTATAATAAAATGGGTTGCATGCGTTGAAAAAGCTAGAAACTATACATATCACAAATGACATAGGGGTGAGAATATGAGTCGCGATGAAGATAAACAAGTTTCAGATTATCGAGAAACAGCAAATGAAGAAGTAGAAATCTTTGAGTTGAATCAACCAACAGATGAAGAAATCTACGAAAGTATCACAGAGGCGTTACAACATAATGATCAAGAAAGTTTTAGAGAAGAATTTTTTAAAAATCATACTTATGACCAAGCAAAGCTTTATCTCTCATTGGAGCCAGCTGAGAGGATTAAGTTACATGAATACTTAGCACCGCAAGATTTGGCTGAAGTTTACGATATTATTGATGAAGACGATCATGACCGTATTTTGACTTTTCTCTATGATATGGATGATAAATATGCAGCAGATGTTCTTTCCTACATGTATACTGACAATGCAGTAGATATTTTAAACGAACTAAATGGGGAAAAAGTACGAACCTATATGCATATGATGCCCAAAGCAGCTGCAGATGATATTAAAGTGTTGATGCATTACGCAGATGAGACGGTAGGGTCAATTATGACCACTGAATTCGTTTCGATTACAACTAATCAAACTGTTAAGTCAGCGATGACGATGTTGCGGGCTAAAGCAGCGAATGCGGAAACTATCTATTATCTTTATGTTGTGGATGATGATAACCGTTTAGTCGGTGTACTTTCTCTTCGCGATTTGATCGTGAATGATGGTAATGTGATGGTTAACGAGTTAATGTCCGATCGTGTTGTATCGGTGGATGTTAATGAAAATCAAATTAATGTTGCTCGTACAATCCAAGATTATGATTTCCTAGCTGTTCCTGTTGTGGAAGAAACAGGGGAATTGATTGGTATTGTAACCGTTGATGATGTTATTGACGTTCTAAATGATGAAGCGATGCAAGACTACTCTGGTTTAGCAGGGGTAGACGTAGATGAGCAATATTCTTCCCCTTGGAATTCTGCGAAGTCACGTTTACCTTGGTTGATTACCTTGCTATTCCTAGGAATGGGGACATCTACCTTAATTAGTCAATATGAAGATATGATATCAGAAGTAGCAACCTTATCGTTATTTATTACCCTAATTACTGGTACATCAGGGAATGCCGGTACACAGTCATTAGCGGTTGCAGTTCGTAAATTAGCTACGCCAGAAGATGAAGGTTCTACTATGGGATCAATGATTTTACGCGAAATTCTGACAGGGCTAATTGCGGGTGGCGTAACTGGCTTGGTGATTATGTTGGTTGTAGGTATTTGGCAGAGTAACTTTGTTTTAGGTGGTGTAATTGGTGTATCGATGCTTTGTGCTATCACAGTTGCAAACCTTGCCGGGTCATTGATTCCAATTTTAATGGACAAGTTAGGTTTTGACCCCGCTGTTGCGTCAGGACCATTTATTACAACATTATCTGACTTAACGTCAGTATTAATTTACTTTACAATCGCTTCACAATTCTTAAATTTTCTACACTAATGTTCACTTAAATGATTATTATTTATAAGTATTGGTATAACCAATAACGGTTGACAGTTTGAATAGATTGTTTTAATATTTGATTATATAAGTATAAGAACTTGATGATAAAAATAAAAACAACTCACGTTGAAAAGATAAGTAAATTGGAAAATTTGGCACAGAGAGCCTGTATATGGTGGGAGCAGGTACAAGTACTTCAATTGAAAATGGTCTGGGAGTGACAAGTGTAGAATGATGTAATCTTTAGCACTTGCGATTGATAGTCGATAATCTATCTTCGTATGACTGTACGAATGAGGCGAACCTTGAGTTCGTGAATTAAGGTGGTACCACGTGCTAAACGTCCTTATAATACTGTATGTATTATAAGGACTTTTTTTATGAGATGAAGAATAATAAGGAAAATATCAGGGTAGTAATGATACTATTTATCGCGATAAATGGAGGGAATTTCAATGCCAATTAAAGTAGTTCAAGATTTACCAGCATTACAAAAATTAACCCAAGAAAACATTTTTGTTATGGATGAACGTCGTGCCACTATGCAGGACTTCCGTACTTTAGAAGTGGTTATTGTCAACTTAATGCCAACAAAGGAAGCAACAGAAGAGCAATTGTTGCGTTTATTAAGTAATTCACCGTTACAAGTGAATGTGACCTTTATTCATATGCAATCTCATCAAGCTGCGCATATTTCTGAAAATCATTTAAAAGAGTTTTATCGCACTTTTGATCAAATTAAAGATAGCTACTTTGATGGGATGATTATTACAGGCGCACCAGTTGAACATTTAGAATTTGAAAAGGTGAATTATTGGGATGAGTTGGTTTCAATTATGGAATGGTCAAATAATCATGTATTCTCAACCTTACATATTTGTTGGGGAGCGCAAGCAGCCCTCTATCACCATTATGGTATTACAAAAAAACCTTTAAATAAGAAGTTATTTGGTATCTACGAGCAAGAGTTAAGAGATAAAAAAGTTTCGTTAGTTCGTGGAATGGATGAGATTTTCTATATGCCACATTCTCGTCACACAACGGTGCCCACAAAAGCATTTGAAGAAACAGCAGATTTAGAAATTTTAGCTGGATCTGAAGAAACCGGTGTCTCCATTGCGCAATCTACTGACTCACGCTTCGTCTTCATTTTTGGACATGCGGAATACGATGCTGAAACACTAGGTAAAGAATATAAACGAGATGTTGAGGCTGGTAAACCAATTGATCTACCAGTAAATTACTATCCCGGTAATAACCCAGAGAAGACACCAAAATTAAAATGGCGAACAGCAGCTAACACAATATATGCCAATTGGTTGAATTACTATGTTTATCAGGTGACCCCATTTGTGATTGAACAAATTAGTGATTCTTGGCAAGAAAAGAAAGATGCTTAAGAAATGAGAAAAGGAGAATAGTATGCAAATTAAAAGAGGCGATCAAATCATTCATTTAGCAGGACAACCATTACAAAAGGGGGATCAACTTCCCCTAGTAGACTTATTAAACCGTGATCAAGAAATTGTTCAATTGGGAGACTTTATTCAAGGGTTAACGGTCATCTCTATCGTTCCTGATATTAATACCAAGACTTGTGATATACAAACAAATCGTTTTGCAGCACTTGCCAAAGAAAGAAAATATCCAATACTAACCATTAGTAATAATGATCCTGCTGATATTACCAACTGGTGCCAAGCCAATAATGTCGATATGACGTACCTATCTGATCAGGAAGGTCACTTTGCAAAAGCCTCAGGACTTGAAATGGTGGAGTATGGTAAACTTGCTAGAACAGTCTTGTTAGTAGATGATACAAATCAAATTCAATATATAGAAATTGTGACAGATATGCGTGATGAACCAAATTATGACGCTATTCTTTCCGCAGCTGACCAATTAGTATAAAAATTATAATGATAAAAAAGAGCATTCACTAACTGGCTAATCTCCAATAGTATCTGGGATAACTGGCTAGTGAAAGCTCTTTTTTGTTAATTATTCATAACTATTGAAGAAACGGGTGATTTCGATAGCCGCATTTTCTTCAGTATCCGAACCGTGGATAGCATTCTCTGTCACATTCTTGGCGAAATCAGCGCGGATAGTACCAGATTCAGCTTCATTTGGATCGGTCGCACCAATCAATTGGCGCATGCCAGTAATGACATTTTCACCAGTTACTACCATGGCAAACACTGGGCCAGAAAGCATATAAGCTTCAAGTTTAGGATAAAAATCTTCATCTAATAAATGGGCGTAATGATGTGCTATCATTTGTTTATCTAAATCCATGATTTGGGCGCGTTCAATTTGATAGCCTTTATCTTCAATGCGCGAAATGATGGTCCCCATCAAGCCACGTTTTAATATGTCAGGCTTCAACATAATAAAAGTTTTTTGTTTAGGCATAGTGAATAGCCTCCTTTAATTCTATATTATATGATAGTTACGTAAATTTGCTAGTGAAAATGAGCGGATGATTTAACTTTTCCTAATTTGTCATGGTATATTTAGGGCAGTAAATAGTGTTTAAGAAGGAGCGATTCAATGAGTGAATATATTGTACCAAGTGTTTGGACTTGGGAAAATGAAGCAACAGAAAGCAAAAATTTAGGTGGTAACCGCCCAACTGCCGGTAGCCGCTTTGAACAAACATTGCCAGTCGGTGAAACTGATTTACAAATATATTCATTAGCTACACCAAATGGTATTAAAATTCCTATTTTGCTAGAAGAATTGAAAGATTTAGGTGTTTCAAATACAGCATATGATTTATTCTTAATTAATATTCGTAAGGGTGATCAATTTGGTTCTGATTTTGTAAAAATCAATCCAAACTCTAAAATTCCAGCATTAGTAGACCAAAGTCAACAACCAGCTTTAAATATCTTTGAATCTGGTTCAATTTTATTATATTTAGCTGAAAAATTTGGGCATTTGATTCCTAAAGATATTCATGGTCGAACAGAAACATTGAACTGGCTATTTTGGCAAATAGGGGCTGGGCCATTTGTTGGTGGTGGTTTTGGTCATTTCTTTAATTATGCACCTGAAAAATTAAAATACCCAATTGATCGTTATACAATGGAAACAAAACGCCAATTAGATTTATTAGACCAAATATTAGCCGATCGTGATTATATTATTGGTGATGAGTATACGATTGCAGATATTGCAATTTGGTCGTGGTATGGTCGCTTAGTTTTAGGTGAACTGTATGATGGTTCTAAAGAATTTTTAGATGCTGAATCTTATAAAAATGTGGTTGAATGGGCGAATCGTATTAATGATCGTCCGGCTGTTAAACGTGCTTTAGCAGTAGAGTATAAATCTCTAGATGAAGCTTAAATAGAATAATCATAGAATAAAAGCTGCGCCTATTCGTTGTTGATAGGGCAGCTTTTTTGATTGGGAAGTGCTATTCTAGCACTCATTTATTGATACTGTTGATACTTTTTTCCATATCGACATGCATTATACCTGCATCCATGTATTTAGGTGTATCCATTATTTCAAAGCCGATTGCTTCATAGAAACCAATCACATGTTCTTGTGCACCTAAAATAATTTGTGAAAAATTCTCTTCAAGTGCTTTAGCTTCCACAACAGCCATTAATTCACGGCCTAAACCTTGACCACGGTAATGCTTGTCGATCGCCACACGTTGTAATTTAGCAACATTGGGTGTTAATGCGAGTAAACGTGCTGTATAAACAGGTTCGTTATCACTATTATAGCCAACCATATGCAAGCAATCAGCTTCATACTTATCGATTTCTTCGTCAATATCGATACCTTGTTCGTCTACGAAGACTCCTTTTCTAACTTTTAAAGCGTCCCTATAGGACTCTGAATGAATATCATTGGTCCAAACGGTCTTCATACCATTGCTCCTTCAATACAAAATGAACTTAGTGCTGAAAATGATAGCATCATTATAACACAAGCATGCATAATAATTATGTAATTTGCAATTTTAAATTACTTGACGCATATGGTATTATAGAAAGGCATATTTAATGATCTGTCATACAACTATCAAGGTCTAGCCCAACAAAACGAGGATTAAATAAGATAGCTTGAACCAAATAATATGACTAACATATAGTCAATGAGAAGATATATAGATAGTTGATAAAATAAAGAAAAAAGGATGAATAGGATGAATTTAAAACAAGCAGTAGCAAAACGTCGCACCTTTGCCATCATTTCCCACCCGGATGCTGGTAAAACGACAATTACAGAACAATTATTATTATATTCGGGTGCTATCCGACAAGCTGGTACTGTTAAAGGGAAGAAATCAGGCAAATTTGCTAAATCAGACTGGATGAAAATCGAACAACAACGTGGAATCTCAGTTACTTCATCAGTGATGCAAGTAGACTACGATGGCTACCAAATTAACTTGGTTGATACGCCGGGACATGAGGATTTTTCAGAGGATACATATCGTACTTTGATGGCTGTAGATGCGGCTGTGATGGTGATTGATTCGGGTAAAGGGATTGAACCACAAACGAAAAAATTATTCCAAGTTTGTCGTATGCGTGGAATTCCAATTTTTACCTTTATGAATAAATTAGACCGTGATGGTCGTGAACCAATGGACCTTGTTGCTGAATTAGAAGAAGTTTTAGCTATTGATGCCTATGCAATGAACTGGCCAATGGGTATGGGGAAACAATTCTTAGGTTTATACGACTTCTACAACAATCGCGTTGAATTAACCCACCCTGAAGAGAATGGAGACAATGATTTTCTTCCTTTAAATGAGGCGGGCGAAGTTGAAGGTGACTATAAGTTCAAAGAATCTTCAATTTATACTGAAGCATTGGAAAATGCAGAACTAATGCGTGAAGCTGGTAATGACTTTGACAAAGAAGCAATTGCTGCTGGTGAATTAACGCCAGTATTCTTCGGATCGGCTTTAACTGGTTTTGGTGTGCAAACTTTCCTAGATGCTTTTGTTGATTTTGCGCCAGCACCTTCAGCAGTGGATACTGTTGATGAAGGTGAAGAAGTTGAGCCAACCGATACTGAATTAACTGGCTTTATCTTTAAAATCCAAGCTAACATGGATCCGCGTCACCGTGACCGTATCGCCTTTGTACGTATTGTATCAGGTACGTTTGAAGAAGGTATGGATGTTAAAGTAACCCGTACAGACAAGAAAATTAAATTAAATAATACCACGCGATTTATGGCTGATTCTAGAGAAAACGTTGAAAAGGCTGTAGCCGGAGACATTATCGGTTTATATGATACTGGTAACTTCCAAATTGGTGATACTATTTATACAGGTAAAAAAGCCGTTGCTTTCCCTCCATTACCGCAATTTACACCAGAATTATTCATGAAAGTTTCACCTAAAAATGTGATGAAACAAAAATCATTCCATAAAGGTATGCAACAATTAGTACAAGAGGGTGCAATTCAACTTTATAGAACATGGCATTCTGAAGAATACATTATTGGTGCTGTTGGTCAACTACAATTTGAAGTTTTCCAATACCGTTTATTAAATGAATATAATTCTGAAGTAGATATGTCACCAATGGGTAATAAGATTGCGCGTTGGATTTCTGAGGAAGAATTAGATCCTAAGATGTCATCAAGTCGTAACTTACTATGTAAAGACATCCATGGAAACCCAGTATTCTTATTCGAGAATACTTTTGCCGTAAATTGGTTCCAAGGAAAGTATCCGGATGTACATTTGGAAACTTTACTGTAGGCGATAGTTTCCTATAACAATAAATGAGCCATATAAAACCACTAAACGATTACAATTTATGTTGTGATCATGTAGTGGTTTTTTGTGTAGTTTAGCTAATGACCTATCCTTATGAATAGGACTATTATTGTGTAGGTATGCAAGACTGAGTACTATCTTAGACGCACAATTGTTTCAAACCAAGATTCGATTTGCTGTTTGTCAGGTGCATCCTTTAAGTAAACGAAATTAAAGGGATGTTGAATATTAAAGTTCACTAATGGAATTTCAACAAGATAACCAGTTACTAATTCTTCTTTCACAGCTTCACGGTACATAAAGGTGATACCCATATTTTGATGGCATAAAGCTTTAATGACATTCATATTTGTGATTTGAGTTCTGCCAGTAAAGTCGTCAATATGAAGATTCTGGTTATATAAAGCTTGTTCTAAAATATCACGTGTACCACTTCCTGGCTCCCGTAAAATAAGTTGCTGATCAAGTAAATCTTCTAAAAGAATGGCTTTTTTTGCTAGGATATTTTCAGGCGAACAGATAGCGATAAACTCTTCATTTGAAATCAACTTATGTTCAAATTCCTGCTGGTTGAAATGGCCTTCTAATAGAGCGAAGTCAATCTTTCCCTCCCAAAGCATCTCTTGTAGAATATGGGTGTTTTCGACAAACATTGAAATATTTGTAGCAGGTTTTTCTTCAAATATCTTATGTAAAATGGGCGGCATAGTATATTCACCAATGGTTAGGGTTGCACCAAAGTGTAGAGGATAAACCTTATCTTTTACGCGGTGGAGCAATGGAAATATACGTTCAGCATTTGCTTTTAATAACTTGATATATTGTTGAAGAGCTTTACCTTCTTCAGTAAGCGAGAAGTTTTTACCTTTTTCAGATATTAAGATGATTTGATAGTAGTTTTCTAAATATTGTATATGCTGCGAAACAGCAGGTTGAGTCATGTTTAATATTTCAGCTGTTTTAGTAAAATTCCCTTGCTCACAAAGGGTTAAAAAAGTTTGTAAACGATTATCTAGCATACCCACCATCCTTATAATAATTATTTATGTAAATATAAAATATGATAATTATATTTTATGGAAACCTTATGATATATTCAAGATATGAATAATGATTTGGAGGAGAATTATGATAGAAAAAGGGAAAAATCTTATGCCAGGCTTATTACTGAGTGCCTTAGTTGCAGTGATAGCCATAGCGCTGAGTAGCTTATTACCAGGTGATATCATTGGTGCGACTGTGATGGCTCTGCTAGTTGGGATGGCATTAAATCCTTTCTTCATGAAACATCAACAGCTATATTCAGGGGTTATTTTTTCATCAAAGAAAATCCTACGATTAGGAATTATTTTGATGGGCGTGAATCTGAACTTTGCTGAAGTGTGGGATGTTGGAAAATATGCACTGTTTTTAATGATATTTACAATGTCGACAGCCTTTGGTGTTGGTAACTTGATTGGTAAGTTTTTTGGGGTAAATTGGAAGCTAACAAATTTATTAGCAGTGAGTACTGCGATTTGTGGAGGATCAGCTGTGGCAGCGGTTGGGCCTGTTATAAAAGCAAAACATGAAGATATTACTTATGCAATTTCTGCGACCTTTATCTTTGATATTATTACTGTAATTATTTTTCCATGGATAGGGATTGCGCTGGGGATGTCTGATACAGGATATGGTCATTGGATTGGTACTGCGGTGAATGACACGTCTTCGGTGGTAGCTGCTGGTTATGCTTTCTCACAACTTGGTGGGAACGTAGCGGTTATTGTAAAACTCACACGTACGTTATTCATCATCCCATATGTGCTTGTTTTCTCTGTTATTAATGAACGACTAGAAAATAAGGCGCAGGGCACAAACCACCACACACCTGTTGATTTACAAAAAATATTTCCCTATTTCATCATTTTATTTTTAGTCGTTGTGGTTCTACGAAGTACTGGTATTATACCGGATACTATTGCACCATCTATTTCAAGTGCATCAAAATTCAGCATGATCATGGCCTTATCTGCAATTGGATTAACGACTAGCTTTAAAGATATTCAAAAAATTGGTCCTAAACCGATGATCCTAGGCTTTGTAGTCGATTCACTAGTAGTCGTTGTTGCCATTGTAGTTTTATTCCTAACAAACCACTTCTAACAACAAAAGCATAAATTTTATTTATAAAAAAGGAATTGTAGCGACGAAGCCACAATTCCTTTTCTTTATGTTTATTCAGTTGTACTATCGTCTAATTCTAAGTTTGCTGAGTTTTCATTTTCACTTGCACTTACGATAATTTCATCGTCAGTATTTGTTGTGAAATGAATTTCGTGAAGGTCACTGTTTTTTAGATAGGTATCAGCAATTTGATCCTCTATTTGACTTTGGATAACACGTCTTAATGGACGAGCACCAAGTTTTGGATCGTAACCCAATTCGACTAGACGTTCTTTCACTTTGTCATCAACGGTTACATGAATATCTTGGTTAGCAAGTAACGCATTCATGTTGTCCAATAGGAGGTCAACAATGATAATCAATTCGGATTTAGTTAATGGTTGGAATTCAATAATCGCATCAAAACGGTTTAAGAATTCAGGTTTGAAGAAATCGCCAATTTTATTCATGACACTTTGTTGTTTGCCTTGTTTGCTTGCACCAAAACCAACACTCGCTTCAACACCGTCTGAACCTGCATTTGAGGTCATGATAATCAGGGTATCTTTGAAGGATACTGTTCGACCTTGAGCATCGGTTAAGCGACCATCCTCCATGATTTGAAGGAAAATATTCAATACATCCGGATGGGCTTTTTCGATTTCATCTAAAAGGATGATTGAATAAGGTTGACGACGAATTTGTTCTGTTAATTGTCCTGCTTCGTCATAACCTACGTATCCAGGAGGTGAACCAATCAATTTAGACACAGCATGTTTTTCCATATATTCAGACATATCAAAACGCACTAAAGCTTCGTGTCGACCAAATAATTGAATTGCTAGTTGACGGGCTAATTCAGTTTTCCCTACACCGGTAGGTCCAACGAACATAAATGAACCGATTGGGCGGTCTTGTCGTCCTAGACCAACACGATTTCGCCGAATAGCTTTAGCAATTTGTTCTACTGCATCATCTTGACCGATTACGTGTTGTTTTAAGTTTTCATCTAGATGAATCAATTGATTTTGCTCGGATTCTTGTAGGTCTGAAACTGGAATACCGGTTTTGGTTTCAATAATAGCTTGTATGTCGCTAGCATTAATAGTAGGTGTTTTTTCAGCAATGTTTTGATTGCTATCATACATATCTTGGTATTTATTTAGCTGGTCACGATAGTACGCAGCTTTTTCATAATCTTCAGCTTCTGTAGCCATCTCTTTTAGTTTGGTTAATTCATCAATTTGAGTTTTCAATGATTCTCTATCTAAGAAGGGGATAGTTAAATTCTTCTTAGAACCAGACTCGTCTAATAAGTCGATCGCTTTATCTGGTAATTGACGATCGGTAATATACCGGTCTGATAAGCGTACTGTTGCTTCAATAGCTTCATCGCTATATTTTACATTATGGAAACCTTCATATTTTTCTTGAATCCCTTTAATAATTTCTAATGTTTCTTCAATTGAAGGTTCAGCTACCATAACTTGCTGTAAACGACGAGCAAGGGCACCATCTTTTTCAATTTTTCTAAATTCATTTAATGTGGTTGCACCAACCAATTGTAGTTCACCACGAGCTAAAGCTGGTTTTAAGATATTACCCGCATCTAAAGAGCCGCCTTCTGTTGAGCCAGCACCCACAATTTCATGGATTTCATCAATAAAGAGAATGATATTTTTATTTTCTTTTACTTCGTTCATTAATTGTTGCATTTTTTCTTCGAATTGGCCACGGATTCCAGTACCTTGAACTAAAGATGCAACATCTAGTTGAATGACCTCTTTATTACGTAACTTTTCAGGTACGGCATGTTCAACGATTTTCTGAGCTAAACCTTCTACTACTGCAGTTTTACCTACACCCGGTTCCCCAATTAAAACAGGATTGTTTTTTGTACGACGATTTAAGATTTCAATTACACGGATAATTTCATCATCACGACCAATAATAGGGTCGATAAGGCCAGCTTTTGCCTGGTCCGTTAAATTAGTACCGTAATTACCTAAAATTGAATTGTCATTATTTCCACCATTACCAGCTTGAGTTTGAGCATTAGGTTGACTATTAGCGCCAAAACCTTGTTGCTGAATCTTACGTAATAAGTCATCAAAGTTGTAGCCACCGAAAGATTGATTATTATTATTATTTATATTTTTAGCTTGATTTCCATGGGCTAACTGTGCGTAGCACGTTTGGCAGAGGTTTACTGCTTCACGTCGACCATTCACATTTGCGTATACGTGAATGACAGCGTCACGTTCGCCACAGTTTTGACATAACATATAAACACTTCCTTTATTTAAAGCTCTCTAAGTAGCATTGAGATTTTTCGCAGTATAATTTCATTACTGCTTATACCATCATTATACTCTGACCAATTTTGACTTTCAACTAAAAGGCTTAAATAAAATGATTCCCCTACAATTCGAGTGAAAAACCTTGTGGAAACGCTATTTTTTTGGTAAATTATTAATGAAAGAGTTTTCTAATTATGGTATAGTCTATTTTGTGACATTTTACTTTGCGAATAGATAAGCTATAATAACTCTTGCCTATCTATAAAGGTATAAATAAAACATTTTAAAGGAGATTTTTGATTATGCAAAAACAAGAATTTAACATTACAGCTGAAACTGGTATCCACGCACGTCCGGCAACTTTATTGGTGCAATCAGCAAGCAAATTCAACTCAGATATTAACCTAGAATATAAAGGTAAATCTGTAAACTTGAAATCTATCATGGGCGTAATGTCTTTAGGTGTAGGTCAAGGCTCTGATGTTGTGATCACTGCTGAAGGTGACGATGAAGAAGAAGCAATCCAAACAATTGCTGATACTATGAAAAACGAAGGGTTATCAGAATAATATGACGAAGCTAACAGGAATCGCGGCTAGCGATGGCATTGCCATCGCTAAAGCGTTCTTAGTTGAAGAACCTGATTTAAGTTTTGAAATTTCAAAATCTAACGATTCACAACAAGAAAAAGAACGCTTAGCAAAAGCTATAGCCGACTCAAAAGTAGAAATCGAAAAGATTAAAGCGGTTGCATCTAAATCATTATCGGAAGAAGAAGCACAAGTGTTTGATGCGCACTTAATGGTCCTTGAGGATCCAGAATTGCAACAAGCTTATACACAAAAAATTGATGATGACGCATTGAATGCAGAATCTGCTGTACGTCAAACTGCTGACTTCTACATTGAAATTTTCAAAGGCATGGAAGATAATCCTTATATGCAAGAACGTGCAGCGGACATTAAAGATGTTACTGACCGTTTGATAGCGCATTTATTAGGTATTAAAATACCTGACCTTTCAACTATCGATGAAGAAGTGGTTGTTGTTGCATATGACTTAACACCAAGTGATACAGCGCAATTAAACCGCCAATTTGTTAAAGGTTTCGCAACTGATATCGGTGGTCGTACATCTCACTCTGCGATCATGTCTCGCTCATTAGAGATTGCTGCAGTTGTTGGTACTGGTAATATCTCTAAAGAAATTAACGATGGCGATATGGTAATTGTTGATGGATTAAACGGAGATGTCATTGTAAACCCTGATGATGAAACGATTGCAGCTTATGAAAAAATTGCTGCTGACTTCTTAGCGCGTAAAGCTGAATGGAAAAAACTTAAGGATGCTGAAACGCTAACAAAAGACGGTAAGAAATTCGAAATTGCTGCTAATATTGGTACACCAAAAGATTTAGAAGGTGTACACTCAAATGGGGCTGAAGCGATTGGTTTATACCGTACTGAGTTCTTATACATGGATTCAGATGAAATGCCAACTGAAGATGAACAATTTGAATCTTATAAAGTTGTGTTAGAAGGTATGAATGGTCGTCCAGTTGTTGTTCGTACAATGGACATTGGTGGGGACAAACATCTACCTTACTTACAATTGCCAGAAGAAATGAATCCATTCTTGGGTTATCGTGCAATTCGTATTGGATTAAAACAACCAGAATTATTAAAAGTACAATTACGTGCTTTATTACGTGCTTCTGTGTACGGTACATTGCGCATCATGTTCCCAATGATTTCTAATGTAGCAGAATTCCGTGCTGCAAAGGCAATTTATGAGGAAGAAAAAGCTAAATTAGAAGCTGAAGGTGTTGAAGTTGCAGATAATATCCAAGTGGGTATTATGATTGAAATCCCAGCAGCAGCAGTACTAGCTGATCAATTTGCTAAAGAAGTTGACTTCTTCTCAATTGGTACGAATGACTTAATCCAATATACGATGGCAGCTGACCGTATGAACGAACATGTTTCATACTTGTATCAACCATTTAACCCATCTGTATTGCGTTTAATCAAAAACGTTATTGATGCAAGTCATAAAGAAGGCAAATGGACTGGTATGTGTGGTGAAGTAGCCGGAGAACCAATGGCAGCACCGTTATTAGTTGGAATGGGATTAGACGAATTCTCAATGTCTGCATCTTCTGTACTAAAAATCAGATCATTAATTTCTAAATTAGATTCAAAAGAAATGGCTGATTTAGCAAACAAAGTGGTTACTGAAGCAACGACTTCAGATGAAGCTGAAGCGTTCATTAAAGATGCAGTACCAGAATTAGCTGATCTATAATATCTAAAACCGAATAAAATAAACCTCACTAAGATAATCCTCTTGGTGAGGTTTTTTATGCTTTACCTAGTCAGATTGTTTGCTGTCTAATAGTATTCTTTAATATTTACTTAGACGCAGATGATTTTTAAATAAGTTCGTTTCTGTTATGATAGGATTATTATAAAAAGCATCTAAGGAGTGTTTAGATGAATATCGCGATTTTTACTGACACTTACTTTCCACAAGTGAGTGGAGTCGCTACATCAATTCAAACATTAAAAGAAACATTTGAGGATAATGGCCATGAAGTGTATATCTTTACCACTTCAGATCCAAAAGCCGAAGATGAAAACCATGTCTTTCGCTATGAATCTGTACCTTTTTTATTTTTTAAAGATAGACGGGTAGCCATTCCATCTTTTGCATCTATTTATCGTAAATGTAAAGAATTAAAAATTGATATTGTCCATACTCAAACAGAGTTTTCTATGGGATTGATGGGGGTAAGTGTAGCGCGTTATATGCGGATTCCACTTGTGCATACATACCATACATGGTATGAGAAATATCTACACTACATTTTAAATGGCAAGTTAATTTCTCGAAAGACAGTCGTTCACTTGTCCAAGCTTTTTTGTGATCAAGCAGACTTAGTGATATCACCTAGTGAGCAAATGAAAGAAGTACTACGTGACTATCAGATTCAAAAGCCCATCCATGTCTTAGCGACTGGTGTTAAATTACCTAAAGAACTTGATCCAAACCAACTTACTAGCTTTAGAGAACGTTGGGGAATAGAGGAAGATGAATATTTATTATTATCTATCAACCGTATCGCTGAGGAAAAGAATTTAATTGCGATTATCAAGCAATTACCACAGGTGTTGGAGAGAATTCCAAATGCTAAATTGATGTTAGCTGGTGATGGACCACAGTTAGACGAGTTAAAAGAGCTGACAGCAGAAATGGGTTTGACAGATAAGATCATTTATCCAGGATTCGTATTGCATGATGAGGTGAATGTCTTATATCAAGCAGCAGATGTCTATGTGAACTTGTCTACGTCAGAAACACAGGGCTTAACCTTCATAGAGGCTATCACAAATCATTTACCGGTTATCGCTATGAAAACACCTTATTTGGCAACACTTGAAGCTATCGCACCATTTGGACATTTGTTATCCAAAGTAACAGACTTCCCTCATGCAGTAATAGATGTTCTGCAAGCACAAGAGGCTTATACAGAAGGATTGGCACCATTGATCTATCATGTATCAGCTGATGCATTTTATGAAGATTTATATCATATCTATCAGTATATGATTGAATTACAGTCCGAGAAACCGAGGAATCTAATTGGACGTAGTGTATATCTTTCGTCTACTTTTGCCGAATTACATAAGCCCTTAAAATGGGCCGATAAGTATTTTCCGTCCTTCTATATACGTAAAAAAGATGACTAAATGAATTCTGGCATTTTTACACCCTTTAATAATGAAAAGCCTGAGTTGAAATAAATTTATTTCTTAAGCAGTTAATGGTTTTTTATTCACTCAAAGAGTGTTAAAATGACAAAGATAAGAAGGCGAAAGGAGATTATTATGCAATCATCTCGATTAGAAGCAATTATTACCCGATTAAAAGCGATGCTTTCTGATGACTCAGAAATCGAAGTACGTCGTTTTGAAAAAGAGGGCGTTGAGAAGTGTATTGTACGCTTTAACAAAGAGTCTGAAAGCTTTGAATTAGAAGACTTAACAATCAACGAAACTTTCCAATTTGATGACATTGACTTAGTTGCAATGGAAATTTACGAGTTAATTCAATAATTAACGCATTATTTTGATTAAAGTGGGGAAACCTACTAGAACAACCAATATGGCAGACATTCTGTGTCGTATAGAGGGTCGTGGCATCACGATCCTTTTTTATTTATGGAGTAGAGGGAGTTTAACATGTCAGATTCAATGAAATTAGCACGCCTAATAGATTTTTTTAAAGGTAACGATGACGCAACAACTATTACACAAGAAGAAATAATAGATGATGTGGTCATTGACTATATTACTTTCGACTCACGTGCAGTCAAAGCGAATACCTTATTTATTTGTAAAGGGATGAACTTCAAAACGTCCTATCTTAATGATGCTATTGACCAAGGTGCGGTTGCTTACCTAGCTGAACAAGATTATGGAGTGGCTATTCCAGGTATTATTGTAGAAGATATTCGTCTTGCAATGGCTAAGTTAGCCAATTTCTTTTATCAATCCCCTTGGCAAGACGTCACAATTTCTGGTATTACAGGAACTAAAGGAAAGACGACAACAGCAGGCTTTGTGAACCAGATATTGACTTTAGATAGTCAAGAAAAAGCGCAATCACTACCAGGCTTTATTTCATCTACATTCAATTATGATGGACTAGAAAAGACGCCATCGACTTTGACAACTCCCGAAGCTATGGATTTATATGAAATGTTGGCAACAATGCGAGACCATAATGTCACGCGTGCGACTATGGAAGTATCTAGCCAAGCCTTAAAATATCACCGGGTTGATGATGTACAAATGCGCGTAGTTGCTTTTCTAAATATTTCACCAGACCATATTTCACCAGTTGAACATCCAACCTTTACTGATTACTTCCAATCAAAATTACAGATTTTTGAACATGGTAAAGTAGCAGTTATCAATGAAGATACTGATCACTTTGAGGATATTTTAAAAGCAGCCAAATCTGCTAAAAATATTGAGCGCATTGTAACTGTATCGCGTAAGAATCCAACAGCAGACTATTTTGCTGATGAATTGACCATTAACGATGCAACGCAACACTTTATGATCCGCAATCAGGGTAAAACGATTCCTATGAAATTAAATGTACTGGGTCACTTTAATATCAACAATGCGTTAGTGGCAGCAGCCATTGCTAGAGAAAATGATGTGGCATGGTCAACTATTCAACAAGCATTAGGGCAAGCGAAAACAGACGGACGAATGGAAATATACAGAAGTCAGGATAATCAATTGACCTTTGTGGTTGATTTTGCTCATAATAAAATTTCTTTTGAGGAGTTATTCTCATCTGTAAAAGAAATGGCGCCTGACAATGATCTTCGGATTGTATTTGGTTCAGCCGGAGGTAAAGCTGAAAATAGACGACCTGACATGGGGCACGTGGCTGGTTTGAATACGAATGAAATTTACTTAACGAGTGATGATCCAAATTTTGAAGATGCTTATAAGATCATGGCTGAAATTGAAGAGGCCATTTATGAGATGAATCCGACAGCCAAGGTAAGAAGCAATTTAGATCGAACAGGATCGATTTATATGGCTTATAAAGATGCTATAGCATCAGGGAAGCCGACGACTATTGTTGTAGCTGGGAAAGGGTCAGAGGATACAATCAAAATCAATGGACGAGATGAGTTTTATGTACCGGATTTTGAATATGTTCAACAATTGATTGCTTTTTATGAATTTAAGGGTAGAATTTAATTATGAGAATATCATGAAATATACATGATAAAATACAATGAACTAAAGAGGTGGCAAATTTGAAGCAAATAAATATTGGATTACTAGGTCTAGGAACTGTCGGTGGTGGCGTAGCCAAAATCATGCACGAACATGCGCAAAAAATGTCAGATACAGAAGGTATTCAGTACCGAGTAAGTAAAATTTTTGTCCGTGATATTGAAAAATCGAAAGCTAAACATCCTGGCTTACCAGAAGACATTCAATTGACAACTGATTTCAATGATGTCATCAATGACCCACATATCGATATTGTTGTAGAAGCAATGGGGGGGACATCATTTGCCGCAGACTGTATTGAATCCGCTTTGCGCGCCGGTAAGCATATCGTGACTGCTAATAAAGACCTAGTAGCCATTAAACGCGGGCAAGATTTAATTCAATATGCACAACATCACCAACTAGATTTCTTATATGAAGCGGCAGTTGCTGGTGGTATACCAATCTTAAATAGTCTAAGAACGCCTTTAGCATCAGATAAATTGTTCTCTGTTTCAGGAATTGTCAACGGTACAACGAATTACATTTTGACAAAGATGGTAGAACAAGGTCGTGGGTTTGATGAGGTGCTAGCAGAAGCCCAAGCGTTAGGATTAGCAGAAGCAGATCCATCTGGTGATGTAGATGGGTTAGATGCCGCCCGAAAAATTGTTATTTTAACAAAAATGGCTTTTGGGGTAACAGTCGACTTAGATACGATTCCGGTTAAAGGGATTCGTCATGTCACAGCTCAAGATATTCAAGTAGCTAGCTCACTAGGATATGTCATTAAATTAATTGGTCGGGCAAATTTTGAAGATGGCACTGTATATGCAGAAGTAGCCCCAACGTTGGTCCCTAAAACTCACCCATTGTCTACAGTGCGTAATGAAATGAATGCTGTTTTCACAGAGGGAGCAGCGACAGGTGAAATGATGTTCTATGGTCCTGGTGCTGGTGAATTGCCGACAGGTGCTATGGTAGTATCAGACATTATGGCGATTGGTCAACATATCCATACTGAAACTACTGGCCAACCATTCGCTAATTATAGTCAAGAAGCAACTTGGAAAAGGGCAGAAGATATCCAATCTGTCGGATTCTTCCACTTTGAAACAGAAGATAAGCAGGGGCAGTTTATTAAACTTGTACAAATTTTCGATGATGCTAAGGTAAGTTTAGACAAGGTATTCCAAGAACCAACTTCTGACGATACGACTGCGAAAATTGTTGTGGTAACGCATGAAATGTCACAAGCTCAACTACAACAAATTAATCGAGCTACACAGGACAATCCTGAATTAACTTTAATTTCTTACTACTCTGTATTACCTGAAGCGAAGTAGGTGACCTGTAATGGTAGAAAGAATTCGCGTAAAAGTACCAGCAACCTCTGCCAATATGGGACCGGGATTTGACTCTATTGGGGTTGCGGTCAATCTTTATTTAACGATTGATATTCTAGGCCCTACTGATAGGTGGCAAATTGACCATGAATTAGGTGACAGTATTCCTCATGATGAGAACAATATGGTTATTGTGACTATTCTACGTTTTGCACCAGATGCGCAACCGCATCATTTGAAAATGTTTAGTGATATCCCAACTGCACGTGGATTAGGGTCATCGTCTTCAGCCATTGTAGCAGGGATTGCTATTGCCGAAATACTAGTCAATGCTGATTGGTCAATGGCGGATAAAATAAATATGGCGAATGAAATTGAGGGTCATCCAGATAATATTGCGCCTGCCTTAGCTGGTGGTCTTGTAGTATCAGTTGCAACGGATTTAACTCATGTATTGTGGACTAAATCAGTATTAAAAGATGTACACTTCATTGCTACTGTTCCAAACCGTGAGTTGCTGACAAAAGAAGCAAGAGCTGTTTTACCCAAAGAATTGTCATTTGCTGATGCAGTGCGGGCGAATGGTATTGGAAATGTATTCGTTAGTAAGTTACTAGAAGGGGATATTGAAGCGGTAGGCACTCTGATGGAAATGGACCAATTCCATGAACCATTCCGAGCACAACTTGTCCCTGAACTAGGACAGATCCGGCAGAAGTTACTAGGTGTTGATGGTGTTTTTGGAACTTACTTATCAGGTGCAGGTCCAACAATTATGACGCTAGTTCAAGCTAGCGCTTCTACTCAGATTGTTGAAAACATTCAGCAATTAAATCTTGATGCTGAAATAATGACACTTGACTTTGCCCAAGATGGGGTTATAGTAGAAGAGATATGATTTTAGACGATTGATGATGTTACGAGCATGTCTGACTGATATGCCCGTAGCATTTTTTATTGCTTTACTATTTGGATAATGACGTGTTATGCGAGTTTATCTAGCGGTAAAATCCGCGTCAGAAAAGCGAGAGAAACAAAGGCTTAAGTATATTTGGATAAGTGAATCGAGGGGCTGCTTATGATATACTATTCATGAAAATAAGGGAGGCCGGCATGAAAAAAGATTATTTTACACCAACCTGGATGATAGAACGTATCTATCAATTAACACCAGATCAATTAGTGAAACACAATATTAAGGGTGTGATCACTGATCTGGATAATACTTTGATTGCATGGAATAACCCTGATGGTACACCAGAGTTGCGTGCTTGGTTAAAAAGTATGAAAGAAGCGGACATACCTGTTGTAATCTTATCTAATAACCGTCATGGTCGCGTAAAACGTGTTGCTGATCAATTAGGGGTACTCTTTACCTCAGATGCAAAAAAACCTTCGCGTAAAGGGTTTAGACGTGCGATTGAAAAGCTAGGTGTGAGTCAGGATGAAGTAGTCATTGTTGGCGATCAACTTTTAACAGATGTCTTTGGCGGTAACCGTCTAGGTATTCGCAGTATCTTGGTGATGCCATTAGTTGAGACAGACTTGGTTTGGACCCGTTTAAATCGTAAAATTGAAAAAATCTTATTTAAGAGACTAGAAAAGAATCATCCTGATTTGAAGTGGAGGAATAATATTGTCTAACGAAGAAACATTGTATTGTGTTGGTTGCGGCGCGGAAATTCAGACAGTTCAACCAGACAAACGCGGCTATACACCGCAAACTGCTTATCAGAAAGGTATTGAATCAGGCTTATTATACTGTCAGCGCTGCTTTAAATTGCGTCACTATAATACCTTGGAAAAGGTTTCAACAACGGCTGATGAATTTTTAGCTATCTTGAATACCCTTAGTGAAAAAGATGCATTAATTGTGAATGTGATTGATATCTTTGACGTAGCAGGTTCTTTGATTAATGGATTAAACCGTTTTGCTGGTAGCAATCCGATTTTAATGGTTGCCAATAAGATGGATGCTATACCAAAGGCAGTAAAACACAGCCGGATTGAAAATTGGTTACGTAAATATTTAAAAGATAACGGTGTGAAAGTAGATGACTTAATACTGACATCTGCTAAAAAACGTGCCAATATTGATGATCTGTTGGCTAAAATAGATGAAATGCGTGAGGGACGCGATGTATACGTGATTGGTATGGCAAATGTTGGGAAGTCATCGTTGATTAATCGTATTCTACAAGCGACTGGAATTGAAGCGGATGTGATCACAACGAGTCAGTTTCCTGGGACAACTTTAGATTTAATCGACATACCTTTTGATGATACTGAGAATAGTGAAGCTAGTTTAATTGATACACCGGGAATTATTAATCCAGGTCAAATGACCGCCATCTTAGAAGGGAAAGAATTGGTAGATGCTTTGCCAAATAAAGAAATCAAACCAATGACATTCCAATTAAATCCAGAACAAACCTTATTTTTTGGTGGTTTAGCTAGATTAGATTTTATTGCAGGTGAACGCACATCCTTTACCGTATACATGTCTAGTCAAATCAAAACTCACCGCCGTAAATTAGCTGGTTCAGATGCGTTTTATCAAGAACATCTAGGTGGGATTTTACAACCACCATATCCAGAGAATACGGATAAATTCCCAGAGCTTGTACGAAAAGAATTCTCAATTAAAAAGCCAACAGATATCGTATATCCAGGCTTAGGCTGGGTGTCAGTGAGCGCCCCTGTTCAAGTTGCTGTCTATGTACCAAAAGGAATCGATATTATTACTAGAGAAAAATTAATTTAAATAGCTTGAAAATAACCAAATGAAAGGAGACCGTTATTTTGAACAATAAACAGAAGAAATTTTTACGCAAAGAAGCACATCATTTAAATCCTGTAGCAAATATCGGTAAAAATGGCTTATCAGAAGAATTTATGGTGCAAATTGATGAGGTCTTAGAAAAACGAGAACTGATTAAAATACACCTTTTACAAAATACTGATGAAGAAACGACTGAAGCTGCAACAGAAATCGCTGAAGCTGTAGATGCTTTTGTTGTACAAACAATCGGCCGAGTGATTACTTTATATAGACCTTCTCAAGAAGCGAAATATCAAGAAATTTCAGCTCAAGTTAAAGCATTAGGTTAATTACAGGAGGCAAGTCGTGGCAAAGGTATCATTTCTAAATCAAGAACATGTTCGTTTAATAAATGACCCAGAGACAGAATTAGCATTTGAAGATAATCCTCACAAGCGTATTGGTATCTTAGGGGGCACTTTTAATCCGATTCATAATGGGCACTTATTAATGGCGGAACAAGTCTATGATAAATTAAAGTTAGATGAAGTTTGGTTTATGCCAAATAAAAAACCACCACATGCAGAAAGTAAAGAAACGCTCGCGGATGCCTACAGAGTGGATATGATCGCGTTAGCCATTGAAGACAATCCACATTTTCGACTTGAGGGTATTGAATTAGATAGGGTTGGAAAATCTTACACAGTAGATACAATGGAGATTTTGACAACCTTATACCCAACATATGAGTTCTATTTTATTATTGGTGCTGACATGATTGAAGATTTGCCTAAATGGCATAGAATAAATGACCTGATAAAAATGGTTCATTTTGTAGGCGTTGGGCGTGAGGGTTACCGAAATGAAACAGACTATCCACTGATATTCATAGATGCTGAGAGGATGACTGTATCATCAACAAGTATACGAAAAGCAGTTGCTGAACAAGCATCTATTCGCTATCTAACGCCAGCATCCGTTGCAGCCTATATTCTAGAAAAGGGGTTATATCAACCGCATGAAAGCTAGAGAACTGAATCAAGATTTAATTCAAATTACGCGAAAAGAACTTGAAGAGTTGTTACAAGCTCGTTTAACTAATAAACGCTTTAACCATGTCCTCCGCGTCGAGCAAACAGCCATTGAATTAGCTGAATTATATCCAGAAGCTAATGTGGATAAAGCGAGTATAGCAGCCTTATTGCATGACTATGCAAAAGATGATAGTCAAAAACACCTACTGACTTTTAAAGACTATCCGGGTTATGATCCGGAATGGATAAATTATGGGTCTGCCATTTGGCACGGCCCATTAGCAGCTATGATTGCAGATACGCAATTTAACGTCAAGGATGAAGACATTTTAAAGGCTGTTTGGATTCACACCATTGGAGGCTATGAGATGACCTTAGACCAAAAAATCCTATTTATTGCTGATTATATTGAACCAGGTCGAGATTTCAAAGGTGTTGAAAAGGCTCGTAAATTAGCCAAAACTGACTTGGATGCAGCTGTTGATTTTAAAATTAAACAGTCTATTACGCATCTAGTGAGATCAGGACGACAAATATATCCGGAAACTATCTTAATCTATAACGATTGGGTGAAAAATTATCATCGTAAAGAGAAATAAAGGAGATTATATGACTAAAAAAAGTGAAGTATTATTAGAAGCTATTGTTAGAGGCGCAGATGACCGATTAGCGACAGATATCGTAGCATTGGATGTTGCAAATATAACCCCAATGGCAGACTACTTTGTCATTATGTCAGGTCGTAATGACCGTCAAGTAAAAGCAATTGTGGAAGCAGTAGAAGAAGCAATTGAAGAAGCTGATTTTAAAGTCAAAGGTATCGAAGGCCAAGATGGTAATCGTTGGATTTTAATCGATGCATTCGACGTAATTATTCATGTATTTACTACTGAAGAACGAGGCTTCTATAACTTAGAAAAAATGTGGTCCGAAGCACCGTTAGTAAATATCGAAGAATGGATTAGCTAGGGCGCATTATGACAGATAATCAACAACAATATGACGTATTCGCTGATGTTTACGAAATCTTGTTTGATGACAGTCTATACTTATCTTGGTTTACCTATGCTACAGATACGATTCAAGCTTTTGGCAAGTATTTAGACGACCAAGATTTTTGGTTAGATTTAGGTGCGGGAGGCGGTCAGTTTGCGATCCTTATGGCTCAGGCAGGCTATGCTATTAAAGGATTAGACCTATCAGAGAAGATGGTTAATGCAGCTATTAAAAATGCCAAAGAAGCCAAATTAGACTTAACATTCTGGCAAGATGATATGACAAGTTTTGAATTAGAAAATCAGGCAACAGTCATTTCTTGCTTCTGTGACACTTTTAATTATCTACAAAATGCCGAGGCTGTTAAAACAACCTTTACACACATCTATCAACAGTTGCAAGATGGCGGCCTATTTATGTTTGATGTCCACTCCGTATATCAAATGAATGAAATCTATCCAGAAAGTTCATTTGTTGTTGAGTGGGATGATGCTGTCTTTACTTGGACATCAGATCAATTTCGTGGCAAAAATACTATTGATCATACGATTAATGTATTCGTCCAAAATGAAGCAGATCAATACTATCAACGATTTGAAGAAATGCATTATGAACAAACACTAGCGATTGAAGAATATCAGAATATCTTAACCCAGGTTGGATTTAAGAATATTAGGGTAACAAGCGATTTCACACAAGAAGCACCAAGCACCAATTCTAAGCGTATATTCTTCTCAGCAGAGAAATAAACCAATATCATAGATTGACAAAAGGGGTGACCCTATGCAAGCTGTCGGAATTATTGCAGAATGGCATCCGTTCCATAACGGCCATGCCTATCAGATCAAAAAAGCAAAAGAACAAGCTAAGGCTGATATTGTAGTTGGTGTAATGTCAGGGAACTATGTCCAACGTGGCGAACCAAGCATGATATCTAAATGGGACCGGGCAGCCGTCGCATTGGATAATGGTTGTGATTTAGTAATAGAATTACCATTTTGGTATGCCACTCAGCCAGCTGACTATTTTGCAAAAGGCGGTGTAAATGCGTTAGCTGCTTTAGGCTGTCGTGCAATTTCCTTTGGTGTTGAGGATGACTACTTTGTAGATTACGAACAGTTGGCGAAATGGATGGTTAACCATCCAGGTGAAGTGGTGGCGGCTGATGAGGCTGTTTCACATATGGAGAATCTTTCTTTTGCTGAGCAACGGATTGCTGCTATTCAACATCTACAAAAAACATATCCTACATTAGCCGCCTTGAACATTCGTTTCCAAGAAAATGCGAATACATTGCTCGCTTTTGCTTATGCCAAGGTGAATGCTGAATTACCAACACCTTTGAATATGATACCAATCAAGCGAATTGGCGATAACCATCGTTTAGCTGTGGTTAAGGAAGAACACCTGTTGGAAAATGACCAAGTGTACACATCGGGTTCAGCTATTCGTCACTATCTCTTGACGAAAGATTTAAAAGAACAGGAAAATATTCATACGCTGAATAAAATGGTGCCGAGTCTGATGGCTGAATCTTTGCGTAAAGCTAATGATGAAAACCGGTTGGTATCTTGGAGTGACTTATTCCCATATTTACGATATCGTTTGTTAACTGGTTCAGCTGATGAGCTTAGTAATATCTACCAAATGGTAGGTGGTATGGAACACCGGATGATTGAGGCCATTAAACAGGTGGATAGTTTTGCGGATTTTGTGAACCAAGTGAAAAATCGCAATTGGTCAGCAAATCGGATACAGCGAACGGCTTTAATGGTTGCTTTAAATATTCACAAGAAAGATATGCAAACAGTACTTTCACCAGGACATAAACAACCTTTGATGTTGCTTGGGGCAACGGCTAAAGGGCGCGCTTACTTGAAAACAATTAAGGGAAGTTTGAATGATACAGAGTGTTCGTGGCAATTGGTGAGTCGTGTGGACCAGGCGAGTGAAAAAAACTGGCCAATGTGGTTGAAGGTTGACCGGATGTATGAAATACTAAAACCACAAATTGGAAACCAAAATTTCAATCATCCGCCAATATTTACGAAATAAAAAAAGGAAAGGGAGCAGGAGAAAAATAGTTTACTTTTTGATAGGAACCTAGTAGTATGGGTAAGTGCGTTTCATCTTATAAATATTATAATCAAAAAGTGGTAATGAGTTTAATTTAACACCCTTGTCAAGGAAAAAACATTGACAAATAGGTATAAACTTAGTATAATTTTTCTTGTTGCTTATTAGGTGGTCAATAATGAAATGGTCTATTCAAGAGTTGCGTCAAATCGCATCTCAACCAATGATGATTCAAGAATCAGTTGATATGAAAGAACAGATGAAGGCAGTAATACCTGACTTGATCGATATGTCACCTGTTTCAGTAGAGGGTATGGTTCTCTATGAAGAACATACAGTATTGACACAATTACGATTAGCACTAAAAATGACGATGCCATCTACACGGTCTTTAGAGCCGGTAGTGTTGGATCTACAGATACCAGTTTCCGAACGTTTCATTGAAGACGGTTGGGAGACAGATATTGTCGATGAAGAACATGTTGTACAGTTAAATATGGATAGCTATACATTAGATTTACGAAATTCTATCCGTGACAACATTCTTTTAAATCTACCAATTCAGATTTTAACTGAATCGGAAGAGGCAGATGATGCGTTTCCTGAAGGGAATGACTGGCGAGTTGTAAGTCAAGCAGAGTTTGAAGCTGAACGCGATGAAGAGAAAGCTATTAATCCTGAATTCGCGAAACTTCAAGATCTGTTTAAAGATTCAGAATCGTCGGATGAAGCATAATTGATATTTAATTAGGAGGTGTAATGATGGCAGTACCAAAGCGTAAAACGTCTAAACAAAGAAAAAACAAACGCCGTACACATTACAAATTAGAAGTACCTGGAATGAACGCATGCCCTAACTGTGGTGAATTACGTAAATCTCACCATGTATGTGCAAACTGCGGTTTCTACGATGGTAAAGATGTAATGACTGACGCAGCAGCTGAATAATTTTATTTAGCACAAGATTTATTAAGTATGGACACATAATAAATATGTGAAAGGCTTAATGGTTTACTTTGATTATATATAATTAAAAGGGCATTAACCGCTTTTGGTTAGTGCCTTTTTTGATTTATTCTAGACATTCTAATCTATCTTAGCTACTATTAATGAATGATTGATATAGAAAATAAAAAAGGAGAGGTTGCTTGAAATGTTTTTTAAATGGAGTGAATTACTATTTTATCTATTACCCATTGTAACTTTATTGCTTGTGGGTACATATGGAAAACCATACCTCTACTTCAATAAACATATCAAATTTGCACCGATTGATGTTGTGTTTCCAATTTTATTGGTTTGCCTTCACTTTATTTCTCGAGCATTATTATTCTATTCAATTATTCCTCATCTAGTAGTTATAATTGCACTTCTAGCGATTGGGGTATTGCTGTGGCGATGGATTAAAAATGAAGAAATCGTGGTAGGTAAATTCTATCGAATGTTAGCCAATATAGCTTTTTCAATTAGTTTTATCATTTATGTCGTTGTGACGATTGGTCGTATTATTCAAGTTGTAACTATGTGAATTGTGTACAATATCATATTGATTAGAACAATAACAAAAAGAAGTTTTAAACCTGTTGAAAATCAGTTTTAAAACTTCTTTTTTTTGTGAAAAACCATAAAAATAGACTTTTCCACAAAATTTATAAAAATAATGCAAAAATTTGGGGAAATATGGTGAAAAGTGGGGAGATATGGTAGACTAAAAACAATAAAGGTTAAGGTTAGGCACAGAAGGTGATAAATGATGTTAATGGGAGAATTCCAACATAATATCGACGCCAAAGGGCGAATCATCATTCCAGCAAAATTGCGTGAGGATTTAGGTTCTAAATTTGTCATTACACGCGGTTTAGATGGATGTGTTTTTGGTTATCCTTTAGATAATTGGGAGAAAATTCAAGAGAAGTTAAAACAACTACCGCTAGCTAAAAAAGAAGCACGTGCATTTACACGTTTTTTCTATTCTGCAGCGGCAGAAGCTGAAATTGATAAACAAGGACGCATCAACATCCCAACAACCCTTGTCAATTACGCAAATCTAGAGAAAGAATGCTTAGTGCTAGGTGTTTCAGACCGAATTGAAATTTGGTCGAAAGAGAAATGGGAAAATGTTTCTTCTGAAATAGAGGAAAGTTTTGAAGAAATTGCGGAAGATATGTTAGATTTTGGACTTTAATAAAATCATAAATGAACTTTACAGAGATAAAGAATTATAGAAGAAGAGGATGGCAGAAGAATGGCAAATGAATTCCATCATATCTCAGTGTTATTAAACGAATCAGTAGACGGATTGGCAATCAAACCTGATGGCATTTATGTTGATTGTACTTTTGGGGGGGCTGGGCATAGTTCAAAAATAGCAGCAAGCCTATCTGATGAAGGTCGTTTAATTGCATTTGATCAGGATTTAGTGGCCATTGGCAATGCTGAAAAAGTGTTCGCTAAAGAGATTGAAAGTGGCAAGGTTACACTTGTTCATAGTAATTTCAGACATATTCAATCAGAATTAAAAAAAATGGGTATTACCGGTGTAGATGGTATCTTATATGATCTAGGGGTTAGCTCACCGCAATTAGATGAGATAGCACGTGGTTTTTCATATCACCAAGATGCCCCGCTTGATATGCGAATGGATCAAACCCAACTGTTAACAGCAGAAATGATTATTAATGAATGGGATTTTAATGATCTTGTGCGTATTTTTTACCGCTATGGAGAAGAAAAATTCTCTAAGCAAATAGCACGTAAAATCGAGCAAAGAAGAGCTGACCATCGCATTACACGTACAGGAGAATTGGTAGATATTATCAAGGAAGCGATTCCTGCTCCAGCTCGTCGTAAAGGTGGCCATCCGGCTAAAAGGATTTTCCAAGCAGTTCGCATTGCAGTAAATGATGAATTAGGTGCAATTGAAGATTCCTTAGAGCAAGCTTTGAATTTATTAAATGTTGGTGGGCGAGTGTCTACAATCTCTTTCCAATCACTAGAAGACCGTATTGTGAAGCAAATGTTTAAAGATGCTTCAACAGGTGAAGAATTACCAGCTAACTTACCTGTGATCAATGCCGATATTGAAGCGCCTTTTAAATTGGTTAATAGAAAACCTATTTATGCCAGCGAAGAAGAATTAGCACACAATTCACGAGCACAAAGTGCTAAGTTACGTATAATCGAACGAATTAAATAGAACAATTGATAAAAGGCGGACAGCCAATAGAAGGGAGCAGTATTTATGGCAATATTCCTATTACAAGATCAAGTAAATGTTAGAATGAATGCTATGCCAGCTGAAAAAGCTATTCCAAATATTCCGGCTAACCCTGAAGAACGTCAACAAGTAGAAGTGAAGCAAGCAATGACGGCACTTCCAACAAGTATACCGGCAAGTAAAAGTCAATCAAAAGTAAGATTTTCAATGTTACAAAAAGTGATGATGACAGTAGCCTTTCTAGTGATGATTTCAGGACTATTAGGGGTTACCATTATGCGTGCAAATGTAAATGCAGCATCACAACAGTTACAAGAAGTGCAACAAAACGCAGAAGAATTAAGCGTACAAAAAGAGAATTTGACTCAAGAAGTTCATGAGCTATCGAACTATTCACGTGTGGTTAAGATTGCTGAAGATCAAGGGTTAGATATGAATGAAGAAAATATAAGGAATGTGGAATAATGGAAGATAGTAAAAAACTTAAAAAGAATCGCAAAAAAACAATTAGAGCGATGATGGGCTTAACAGTTTTTTTACTACTCATATTTGGCATTCGTTTAACACAAATAATGGTTTTTGGGTCTGTAAACGGTCAAGATTTATCCACACAGGCTCAAAACCTCTATGATAGAAGTAGCATATTGTCAGCGCAGCGTGGAACCATCTATGATGTAGGTGGGCTTCCTTTGGCAATGGATGCTACTTCTTATTCATTATACGCTGTTTTAACGGATGCATGGTCTGAACAAGAAGATCCGCAATATGTGGTAGATAAAGAAAAAACAGCTCAAGTATTGTCGCAGTATATTGATCTTTCACAAGATGAAATCTTGGAAAGGTTAAATACTAAAGATGCTTCACAAGTAGAGTTTGGTACAGCAGGACAAGATTTAACTTATGCTGAGATGAAAGCGATTGATGATCAAGGATTACCAGGGATTATGTTTAATGAAACACCAACTAGAATGTATCCTAATGGTGTATTTGCTTCACACCTTATTGGTTATGCGGAATATATGGAAGCAAAATCAGCTATCGATAGTCGATTAACTGGACAAATGGGCTTGGAACTATCAATGGATAATACTTTAAAAGGGCGCAATGGTCGTAAATCCTATCAATCAAGTTCTACAAATGCGGAGTTAAGTGGCACGGGGCAGGTTGAAGAAGAACCTACCGATGGCTCAGATGTTTACCTGACGCTAGATTCTAGATTGCAGACTTATTTAGAAACCTTGATGTCAGAAGTCTATGAAAAATATAGCCCTACTTCAATGACCGCTATGTTAGTAGAACCAGAAACTGGTGAAATTGTTGCTGCATCACAGAGACCAACCTTTAACTTAGAAACTAAGGAAGGTATTGATGATATGTGGCAAAATTTATTAGTTGAAAAAGCTTATGAACCAGGCTCTACAATTAAAGTACTTACAGTTGCAGCTGCGATTGAAGAGGGCGTTTTTGATCCGAATGCATTTTATGATTCAAGTCCAGTGACCATGGGTGATTCTACAATAGCTGACTATAATGGTATTGGTTGGGGTGTCATTTCTGAATTAGAAGGATTGTCACAGTCATCTAATACGCTAATGATCCATTTAGTAGAAGAAATGGGGTTTGATGTTTGGGAATCTTATATCCGCGAGTTCGGTTTACTTCAAGAAACGGGATCAGGTTTCGCCAATGAAGCAAGTGGCTCAATGAACTATGAATATGAAGCTGATAAGGTGACAACTGGTTTTGGTCAAGGGATCTATGTAACACCTTACCAAATGATGCAAGCTTTCACTTCAATTGCGAATGACGGTAAGATGATGAAATTGCAACTTGTGAACCGTTATGAAAAAGACGGTAAAATGCAAGTTGTTGAACCAGAAGAAGTATCATCTCCAATTTCAAAAGAAACAGCCAACAAGACATTGGAGTACTTGCAATCTGTTGTATACGCAGATACAGGTACCGGAGCGGCTTATGATTTGGATGGTTATACAGTATCTGCTAAGACTGGTACCGCAGAAGTTTTCAATCTAGAAACCAACACATATGAAGCAGGCTTAACGAAATACCTATATTCTGTAGTGGGATTTGTACCTAGTGAAGATCCACAATATATTCTATATATTACAGTAGAACAGCCGAAAAAACTGGAAACTACAGCTAGCGATATGATGACAAAAATTTACACACCGCTATTAACACGAGCACTTGAATATAATGCTTTAAGTGATAGCGAGTCGGTGGTTTCTGAAACGGTTCCAGATGTAGAAGGCTTAACGGTAAGTGATGCTCAACAAACACTAGCAGATGCTAGTTTTGTGAATGTTGAAGTGATTGGTAATGGTGAAAATATTATCAGTCAAACACCAGCAGTGAATGAAGAAGTATCTGTAACACAACCAATTTTCTTGATGTCGGATGATTCAAATCCAACTATGCCAGACTTTACTGGACTGAATGCTTCAGCTAGTCAAGCATTGGGCTCTCTCCTTGGTGTAGAAGTCCAACTTGAAGGTGAAGGGCTTGTTGTCGGCCAGTCAATAGCAGTTGGAGAACAGGTCAATAACAACAAGACGATTGTGTTACAATTAGCTGAGTCATAAATAATAAAAAAGAAAATGAACATTTACTACAGTTGTTTAGGAAAGAGAAAGGAAAAATAATGGTATTACTTTTTATTACTACTTTAGTTTTAACGTTAGTAGGCATGCCGTTTTTCATACAATTTATGCGCGAAAAACAATTTGGACAAATCACAAGAGATGAAGGACCAGCTTGGCATAAGGCTAAATCTGGGACACCAGCTATGGGGGGAGTAGTTTTCTTATCTGCAGCCTTAGTTGGATTATTCATCTGGTCTATAATCACCGGCCAATGGCGAGGTGAAGTATGGCTGTTAGTGGGTACGATGTTTTTCTTTGGTGGCATTGGATTTGCTGATGACTTCTTAAAGATCTTTAAAAAACAAAATGAAGGTCTAACTTCACTACAAAAATTAATTTTACAAATCGTCGGTTCAGCCCTCATTGTATTATTAATGCGTATGATTACTTTCCATGTATCTATTCCATTTCCGTTTACAACAGGAATCACTAACGTATTATTCGTTTTTGTTTTCCTATTATTATGGATTACCGGATTCTCAAATGCTTTTAATTTAACAGATGGTTTAGATGGTCTTTCGTCTGGACTTGGTGTGATTTCTTTCTCAACTTATGCTGCTATTGCTTTTGGAATGGGCGAACGAGGAATAGGGGCATTTTGTATCGCAATTGTTGCTGGCTTACTAGGTTTTCTATTTTTCAACCGTAAACCAGCACGTATTTTCATGGGAGATGCAGGATCCTTAGCCTTGGGTGCATTACTTGCTGTTATTTCAGTGATGTTGGGTAATCCTTGGTCACTATTATTAATTGGATTTGTATACGTAGTGGAAACTGCTTCAGTCATTATTCAAGTCACTTCATTTAAATTAACCGGTAAACGAGTATTTAAAATGTCACCAATCCACCATCACTTTGAAATGATTGGTTGGAGTGAATGGAAGGTAGACATCATCTTCTGGGCTGTAGGCTTAGTAACAGCCATCGTAGGCCTATTATTCTTTTAATTTAAATTTTAACTAAAGGGGAAATCATTATGGAAGCATCACAATGGCGTAAATCAGTTCGCAATAAAAAAATATTAGTACTTGGGCTAGCGAAGACAGGTATTTCAGTGGCAAAACACTTACAAGCATTAGGTGCAATTATTACAGTCAATGATGCAAAACCGCTTGAGGAAAATAAGGATGCGCAAGCACTAATTGAGGAAAATAATGCACGTGTCGTTGCGGGCGGTCATCCTGTGTCACTACTTGATGAGGACTTTGCTTTTATGGTTAAAAACCCTGGTATTCCTTATACTAATCCAATGGTTGTTCGAGCCCAAGAGCTTGGTTTGCCCGTATACACTGATATTGAAATTGCTGATAAATTAACAGATGCGACTATTATTGGGATAACTGGATCTAACGGTAAAACAACAACGACTAGTTTAGTTGGTGAAATGTTATCCCAAGCTGACAGTCTATCTGGTGATAGCTTTATTGGTGGAAATATAGGTATTCCATCTTTAGATATCGCAAGTCAAGCGAAAGCTAGGGACCGACTTATTTTAGAATTATCTTCATTCCAATTGATGGGGACTAAAGAATTTAAGCCACATATTGCAGCGATTACGAATATTTATGCTGCTCATCTAGATTATCATGGTTCAATGGAAGACTATATTTCAGCAAAATGGCAAATTACAGCTAACCAAACAGCAGATGACTATCTTATCTTAAATGCAGATCAGCAGGCTGTTTTTGGGGAACGGTCGACAAAAGCGACTATCGTACCCTTTTCAGCCACTGTTGCTCAAAAAGATGGTGCTTGGTTTGACCAAGAAAGTCAAAATTTTATGTGGCATGAAGAAGAAGTCTTTAATAGAAAAGACTTCTTCCTACCTGGTCATCATAACTTGGAAAATATGTTAGTAGCTGTCGCCATTGGTAAACTATTAGGTATCTCAAATGAAGAAATAAAAAATGGTGTATCTACATTTCATGGTGTAAAACATCGTCTACAATTTGTTGCCGAGATTGATGGGCGACGTTTTTATAATGATTCTAAAGCAACGAATAACGATGCAAGTATCACAGCTTTGGATTCATTTAATCAAGCCCAAGATCAAGTGATTTGGCTAGCTGGAGGTTTAGATCGAGGGAATGAAGTCACTGAATTGGCCAAACATATGCGTCAGGTGAAAGGGATGGTCGTTTTTGGTCAAGCAGCAGACAAATTTAAAGCCCTTGGTCAATCACAAGGCTTATCTACTATTGAAAAAGTAACATGGATTGAAGATGCTGTTCAAGCTGCATATAATATGTCAGAACCAGGCGATACCATTCTACTATCACCAGCTTCTGCTTCATGGGACCAGTATCCAAACTTTGAAGTACGCGGTGAACGTTATATTAAAGCTATTGATCAGCTAAAGAAATAAAATGAATCGCTAGAAAAAGGAGATTATCATGCGTATTTTACTTTCTGGTGGGGGGACTGGTGGTCACATCTATCCAGCCCTTGCTTTAAGAAAACAAATTTTAACTCGATATCCAGATGCAGAATTTCTATATGTCGGAACTGAAAATGGGTTAGAGTCGAAAATCGTTCCTAATGAGGGTGTCGATTTTAAAACAGTCCAAATTCAAGGGATTAAACGTTCTTTTTCCCTAGATAATGCTAGAACGGTATATTACATGTTTGATAGTATCCGTAAGGCAAAGCAAATCGTTCGTGAATTTAAACCCGATGTAGTCATTGGAACTGGTGGCTATGTTTGTGCGCCGGTCTTATATGCAGCTGCTCGATTAAATATACCTAGTATAATTCATGAACAAAATTCTGTGGCAGGTATGACCAATAAATTTTTGGCACCATTTATGTCAAAGATAGCTATTTGCTTTGAAGATGTGAGAAATGATTTTAAGCGCTATGCTAACAAAGTTGTTTTCACTGGTAACCCGCGTGCACAAGAAGTAGCTTCTATCACTGATAAGGCTGACTTGACTGTTTATGGCTTAGAAAACAATAAGCCGACTGTCTTGATTTTTGGTGGTAGTCGTGGTGCATTACGGATCAATGAAACTGTAAAAGAAGCGATTCCAGCTTTTACTGAAAAAGACTATCAAGTTTTAATCGCATCTGGAGACACTTATTATCAAGAGTTCCAAGAAACCTTTGCTGACTTTAATGACTGGGATAATGTACAAATTGTCTCATATATCAACAATATGCCAGCTTTATTCAATACAATCGATTTGGTTGTATGTCGTTCTGGTGCAACTACCATGACAGAATTAACTTCATTAGGAACGCCATCTATTTTAATCCCGAGTCCAAATGTTACCGCTAATCACCAAGAAATGAATGCACGCTCATTAGTCAAACATGATGGCGCGCGCATGATATTGGAAAATGATTTAAATGTTGGTGACTTGTTGTCAGAAATTGATGATTTAATGTCGAATAAGAGTGAACGTGACCGTATCGCCAATAATGCTTTAAACCAAGGGGTGCCAGATGCGGGTGACCGTTTAATTAAAATCATTGAAGACTTGTTAAAATAGGTTGTCCTTTTTCCAATGAATAAAATAGAAAGGGGGCATGATGATGGATTGGGAAGAAGAAGAACGTATTCGTCAAGAACGGCGAGAGAAAAGACGACGTCTGCATGAAAAAATTGCTGAGACAAGTAAAGTAAATTTTGATAAGGGTCAACAGACTAGGAATGATGGTAAAAAGACACCTATAGAAGGTAGTGAAGCTCAAGCGAGTGTACAAAATAGTCCTAATGATGGCCAATCAAATGCTTTAAACAAACAGTCTAAACAAAAAAAACAAGCATCCAAGAAGAAAGCTAAATGGCAACTACCTAAGTTGAAGGTAAAAAGAAAGTCAAATACCAAGAGTGAGCCTGAAAGCAATCACCGAATAGCAATTAGTGACCAAGCTGAAACGACTAACGATAAAATGCCTCCGACTAAGAAGGTACATAAGAAGAATGCAAGCAACTGGAAGAAGATGACATGCTTATTGCTACCATTCATCATTGCCTTATTGGTTGCTGGTTATTATGCATCACCATTTAATCATGTAGCTTCAATCAGTGTTGAGGGTGTAGAGCAAGCAGATGATGTGAATCTGTACCCTCTTAAAGAGGGTATGTCTGTGACAGCATTGAAAAATACAAAAGGTGAAGTGGAGCAGGCTATTGTTAACCAAAATCCCTCAGTCAAGTCTGCAACCGTAAACGTATCTGAGTGGAATAAAGTGGCTGTTAATGTGTCAGCTTATCGTCAACTCGGTTATATACAAGTTGCTGACTTTTTCTATCCTTTACTAGAAAATGATGAAATTATTGATTCGCCCTTACCATCACTTGAAAAAGACCTACCACTTTTTGAAGATTATGATATTTCTGATGATCAAGAAAGAACCAAGCTAACTGAAACAATCAAAGCATTCTCAAATTTATCGGACGATATTATCCAAAAAATTTCACTAGTGTCTTATAAAGGCGATGATAGTAACAATGATCGAATTGCCTTACAAATGGTTGATGGTAATGTTGTCAAAGGCTTTATTAGCTCAATAGGGGACCGAATGAGTTATTATAATGGTATTGCTAGTCAATTAGACGGTCAAACAGGATTAATTGATATGGAAGTAGCGATCTACTTTACTGAACTAAATGATGGCAATAATCCTTATGCTTCAGCGGAAGATAAGAAAGCATATGAAGAATCGGTTGCAGCTGAATCAAAAGCTTCAAGTGAAAGTGAAGCGAGTGCGTTGGATGTATCTAGCAATAATGGATCTAGTAGTGAAGCAGATTCATCAACAGAATCGACGACAGAACAGTCAGCTAGTGAAACGAGTCAGGTTGAAAATGCTGGTACACAAGCAGATAGTCCGACTGTAGAAACGGAAGCAACGACTGGAAATAATAGTGCCACAACTTCAAGTGAGTAAAGTGGTAAAACCATGTGAAAGCAATTAAAAGTGTTTGCCTGTGGGAAAACGTCATCACTATTGATAGACCTTGACTATGCCTATAATTTCTATTAGAAAGTCGCGGTAATTCGATTGGTAATTAGTACCGTCTATGTTAAAATAATAACGATACGATTAAATATTAAATTTTCTAGGAGGTTTCAATAAACATGGTTCAGCCAGAAATTTTTGCAAGTTTAGATATTGGAACCACTTCAATAAAAGTAGTAGTTGCAGAATATGTAAACCAACAAATTAATGTTATTGGAGTAGGTCATGAGCGGTCACAAGGGCTCAGTAGAGGTGTGATTGTGGATATTGATAAGACTGTTGAGTCTATCAAGCGTGCAATCAAAAAAGCCGAACAAAAAGCAAATTATACGATTAATGATGTTATTGTAGCTGTTCCAAGTAACCAAGTGAACATCGAGCCTTGTTACGGTATGATTGCTGTGTCAAATGATAACAGAGAAATTACAGATAAAGATGTAAAAAATGTATTGGCAGCAGCGAAAGTTCGGTCAGTACCAGCTGAAAGAGAAATTATTTCCGTAATGCCAGAAGAATTCATAGTTGATGGCTTTGACAACATTAAGGATCCACGTGGTATGATTGGTGTTAGACTAGAATTATATGCTAGTCTGGTTACTGGACCTAAAACACTAGTCCACAATATTCGCCGTTGTGTAGCAATGGCAGGTTTGAATATACGGGACTTAGTTGTGCAATCTTATGCAAATGCATATGCCGCAATGAGCAAGAGTGAACGAGAATTCGGGACAATATTAGTTGATATGGGTGGTGGACAAACAAGTGTGTCTGTATTCCATGATGATCAATTAAAATTTGCAACAGTCGATCACGAAGGTGGGGAACTTGTTACAAAAGATATCTCGACAATATTGAATACCTCAATTGAAAACGCTGAACAAATTAAATTAGAGTATGGTTATGCCTTATCTAAAGATACAAGTGATTCGGAATTCTTCCCAGTTGAAACAATTGGTAAAGTGAATCCAGAACGGGTTGATGAGCATTATTTAGCTGAAATTATTGAAGCTCGGGAACGTCAAATATTCGAAACATTGAAAAAACCTCTAGACAAAATTGAAGCATTTGCTTTACCAGGTGGCATTATTGTTACCGGTGGCGCAGCGTCATTACCTGGCGTACTTGACTTGGCTGAAGAAGTATTCGGACACGAGGTGCGTTACTACATCCCAGAATATGTTGGATTACGTAACCCAATTTTTACCACAGCTATTGGATTAATTCAATATGTTGCACAATTAGATGATATTCATCACCTAGCGCAAGATTATGGCCAACCAATAAAAGCTGCATCTACAAGTCGGGCTAGTCAATCAACACCTGCTCGTAATGAGCAAATTGCTAGCACAAAGCAAACAGAATCAGTTGACAATTACAGACAAGTAAAAGATGATAGTGCTAACGATGAACCTAGTGTATCACCTTCTAATAATGGACAAAATTATTATGAAGAAAGACCAGCTAGCCAATATGATGAATTAAATGACGAAACTGAAACGGGCGAAGAAGAAAGCCCAGTTGATAAAATTAAGAATTTCTTCAAAGACTTTTTTGTTTAATTTATTTACCAGGAGGATATAAAATGGATATGGAATTCGAATACGAAAACATGGATATGAACAACGCATCAATTAAAGTAGTTGGTGTTGGTGGTGGTGGTAATAACGCTGTTAACCGGATGATTGAAGAAAACGTACGTGGCGTTGAATTTATCGTTGCTAATACTGATACACAAGCATTGAAAAGCTCAAAAGCAGATATTAAAATCCAACTTGGGCCAAAATCTACGCGTGGGTTAGGTGCCGGTGCGCAACCAGAAGTAGGTGCTAAAGCTGCTGAAGAATCAGAAGATCAAATTCGTGAAGCTTTACAAGGTGCAGACTTAATCTTCATCACTGCTGGAATGGGTGGTGGTACTGGTACAGGTGCTGCACCAATCGTTGCACGTATCGCTAAAGAAGAAATCGGCGCATTAACAGTAGGTGTTGTCACTCGTCCATTCACTTTTGAAGGACCAAAACGTGGTCGTTCTGCCGCCCAAGGTATCGCTGAAATGAAACAACATGTAGATACTTTAGTGACAATCTCTAACAACCGTTTATTAGAAATCGTTGACAAGAAGACACCAATGCGTGAAGCATTTGGTGAAGCTGATAATGTATTACGTCAAGGTGTTCAAGGTATCTCTGATTTAATTACTGCACCTGGTTACGTAAACTTAGACTTTGCGGATGTTCGTACAGTAATGGCTGATCAAGGTACTGCCTTAATGGGTATCGGTGCATCTACAGGTGAAAACCGTACTGCAGAAGCAACTAAGAAAGCTATCTCATCTCCATTATTAGAAGTATCTATTGATGGTGCTGAGCAAATCCTATTGAATATTAAAGGTGGCGACGATTTAACATTATTCGAAGCACAAGATGCAGCGGATATCGTAGCAGCGGCCTCTTCGTCAGAAGTAAATATCATCTTCGGTACAACAATTGCTGAAAACTTAGAAGACGAAGTTATCGTTACAGTTATTGCTACTGGTATTGATACAGAAAAACGTCGCGATGAAAAACGTGCTAAACGTTCAGGTGGACACTCAGCTTTCCAACAAAGTTCAGGTCGTGATTTCGCAAACCAACCAGATAACTTTAAAGAAAAACAAGTAACTGAACGCCGTCAAGAAGAAAACCGTGACATCTTTAATGATTTTGATAGCAATCGTTATGAAGATTCAACAAGATCTCGCAGAGCTTTTGAAGATACACCGTCTGCACCAGTAGACAATGATTACTTATCAAACAACTTAGATGATGATGAGTTAGATACACCACCTTTCTTCAGAAAGCGTCGTCGTTAATATGAAAATTCGCAATAATTTGCAATCTATTGAAGGCACTATTGCAAAAGTACAACAATCATCAGCGTTATCATCAAATGATGTGACGCTGATTTGTGTTTCTAAATATCATTCAATAGATGAAGCTATGAGTGTTTATGACGCAGGCGTAAGACATTTTGCAGAAAACCGCCCAGAAGGCTTTCAAGAGAAATCTACCGCCATGCCAGATGATATTACTTGGCATTTGATTGGTACTTTACAAACACGCAAGGTAAAAAATGTGATTAACCACATTGATTATTTTCATGCGCTTGACCGATTAAAGTTAGCTAAGGAAATTGATAAGCGTGCAGACAAAGTTGTGAAATGTTTCCTACAAGTGAATGTTTCTGGAGAAGCATCGAAACATGGTATCCAACCGGAAGAAATATATCATTTTATTGAAGCCATTATTGACTTTCCCAAAGTAGAAATTGTAGGGTTGATGACAATGGCGCCTATTGATGCGAGTGATGATAAAATTCATCAATATTTCGCTCAACTACGTCAATTACGTGATGAAGTACAAGCAATGGGTAAAACATATGCACCTTGCAAACATTTAAGTATGGGAATGTCAGGTGATTATCCAATTGCAGTGGCAGAAGGCGCTGATTTTGTGAGAGTAGGATCAGCCATTTTTAACACAGACACCGAATAAACGGAGGAAATCACTATGGGTTTTAAAGACTTTTTTGCCAATTTCTTTGACAATGAAGACGATTATGAAGCTGACTATTACGAACAGGAACCAGTAGAAAGCAGTGATTATGCGCCATCTGAAGATAACACTTCTGAAACAATTGCTAAACCGGTCCAATCGAGTCAGACAAACTTTATATTTGAACAAGCAACTAAGGAGCAAAATAAAACGATGACAAATGATGCAACTCGAAATAATGTAGTCAATTTAAATGAGTCACGTAAAAATATAGCTACTGTGGAGATTTTTAAACCACGTATTTTTGCTGAAGCAGAGCGTATTAGTCAATCACTTTTAAGCAGTAAATCAGTCGTATTAAATTTGGCACAAATGTCAGATGAAGATGCTCGTAGATTTGTCGACTACATGACTGGTGTTGTGTATGCTATAAATGGGGATTTACAACGCGTCGCAACAGATGTGTTTATTGCTGTTCCTGAAACCGTACAAATTGAAGGTTTATATGAAGAATATAGCAATACACATGGCAAAGCATCACGTGAACGCGGTAATATCTGGAATCGAGAGGGTGAAAGCCGTGAATAGTTTAGTGAATATACTTCAAGATTTAATATACCTTTATACACTTGTATTAGTGATCTATGCATTATTAACCTGGTTCCCTGGAGCCAGAGAATCCAAATTTGGTCAACTTATTGATCGACTAGCATACCCATATCTATCATTCTTTGATAATATGCTACCAAGTGTGGGAGGTATATCATTTTCCGTACTTGTAGGCGTGATTGTCCTACAATTAGCCTCTAATGGATTAAATATTTTACGATTTTAATAACAACATGGGTATTATAAAACGGGTGGGTCTAGGTATCTACCCGATTTTTTTGTATAATAAGAGTAATCAATTGATGGAAAGGGATGGGAAAATAGTTGGCAAATATTGAAGTTTTACAGCACTTCCAACCTGATGAACATGCTTTTGTTGAAAAAGTAACCGACTGGAAGAACCTAGTGCTTGACCAGTACGCGCCTATAGTAACACCCTTCTTAAATCCGAGGGAAGTTGCCATTGTTAAGCTGATTATTGGCCAAGACAATGAGATGCATTATGATTTTTTTGGCGGGTATCCTAATGCAGAAAATCAACGCTGTGTGCTAGCACCAAGTTATTACACCATTCAACCTGAAGATTTTGAAATTACACCATTTGACATCCACTATGCGAGTAAATTTAATACCTTAGAACACAGACAAATATTGGGCACTATTTTAGGCCAAGGTGTTGAACGTAATCGACTCGGAGACATCATTCAAGCTGGGGCAAAATGGCAATTTTTTGTTGATAAAGCAATTGCTGATTTTCTCAGTTTTCAAATGGATAAGATTGGCGGTACTAAAATTAAGTTAGTACAAATTCATCATAGTGATCAAATTATCCAACCTCAATCGGACTGGCAACCTATGGAAATCACACTTTCTTCATTAAGATTTGATACGATTATTTCAGATGGATTTAGAATCCCAAGAGCAAAGGCTAAGTTACTTATTGAAGGTGGTGCTGCCAAATTAAATTGGTCATTAGTTCAGGATGCAAAAAGACAATTAAGTCCAGGAGACATTGCTTCGGTTAGAGGTTATGGTAGATTAAAATATGTAGCTACACAGATGGAAACTAAAAAAGGTAAAATTAGAGTAGCAATTGAGGTCATTAAAAACAAATAGGAGGCTCATTTTATGCGCGCATCAGAAATTAAAAATATGAAATTTAAACAGAAAATTTCAGGTTATGGAAAAGCTGAGGTAGATGATTATCTGAATAAAGTACGTGTCTCAATGGAGAAGTTGGAAGAACAAAATAAATCCTTACAAGAGCAACTGAATGAAGCGAATAAGGAAGTGGATGCTGCTCATCGAAAAGAAGCGACAGTTAACCGTTCTATTTTTGTGGCCCAAGAAGCAGCAGACCGTCTACGTGAAGAAGCGCTGAATGAGGCAAGTTTAATCGTCGAAAGAGCAGAAGAGGAAGCGCGCTTATTATTATCTGAAGCTGCTGAGAAAGCTGCAGTTGTAAATACCGAAACAGATAATCTTCAAGAGGCAGCACGTACATACTTACACCAATCATTTGCCATGATTTTACAAGCCAAAGATATGTATGAGGATCCTCGATGGGAAAATTTATTCTTTGAAAAACCTGTAGGAGAAGTAGCCACACCACAATTAGATGAAATTGTGAAAGCATATGATTTACCAGTTCGTTCAAATAAGGGTGCAGCGATATTCGATGAAGCTGCTGTTAAAGCAGAAAAAGAACAACGAAGAGAGGAATTCTTTAACAACGATATTCCTGCTATTGCGCCTGTTTTAAACGGATTCAAAGATAGTACAGTTGCTAAAGAAGAATCCTCAGTAGCAGATTCAGCAATTGAAAATTCGGAAAAAAACAATTCAGAAAATGCTTATTCAGAAGTTAGCAGCTCTGATAATACTCATTTTGAAGATGAAGTCATTCAAACGACTAGTGTAGAAGATAGTGCGTCTTCTGAATTTGAGGAAAGCGATCAAACAGGTACAAGTCAATCTGTTGATGAATCAAGTACAGAAAAAGCGGATGTAAACCAAGCAAAGCAAAATGAGGATGACTTGGAAAGTTTATCTGATGCTACTGAAGAATAATTAGAGAATTTTACAAGCTAAAAGTTGTTTTTACAATATTTTTATAGTAATATTATGACGTATGGAAATAGAACACGTAGAGTGGAACAAAATAAATAACATAATGTATCGAAAGAGAATCTATGTTAGCTGCGAAATAGAGCGAGAAAAGTTATTTATTATCATCCAGGAGTAGTTTATTGAACAGGACATTTAATTAGTGCCTTAATAGTTAAACCGTTGACTGCGATAAAGTCATAGAGTGTATGCCGTTTATTTTGGTATACAAAATCTGGGTGGTACCACGGTAGCTTCGTCCCTTTTTAGGACGAGGCTTTTTTATTTCTAGGAAATTGATGAGGGGGCTTTAAGCGATGAAAATGAAAGATACATTAAATTTAGGAAAAACAAAATTTCCAATGCGCGGAAACCTACCAGTTAAAGAGGTAGAGCGTCAAGCGGAATGGCATGAAGAAGATGTTTATGCAAAACGACAAGAGAAAAATAAAGATAAAACACCTTGGATCTTACATGATGGACCACCATATGCAAATGGAAATATCCACACCGGACATGCCATGAACAAAATCTCAAAAGATATTATTATTCGTTCAAAATCAATGTCTGGATACCGTGCGCCATATGTACCAGGATGGGATACACACGGATTACCAATTGAACAGGCTTTAACCAATTCAGGTGTTGACCGTAAGTCAATGACAGTAGCTGAATTCCGTAAATTATGTGAAGAATATGCTTGGCAACAAATCAATGGGCAAAGAGATGATTTCAAACGCTTGGGTGTTGCTGGTGATTGGGAGCATCCATATCTTACTTTATCACCAGAATTTGAAGCGCAACAAATCCGTTTATTCGGAGATATGTATGAAAAAGGTTTAATTTATAAAGGTGCAAAACCAGTTTACTGGTCACCATCTTCAGAATCAACTTTAGCGGAAGCAGAGATTGAATATCATGATGTTGAATCACCATCAATCTATGTAGCTTTTAAAGCCCGTGATACAAAAGGTAAATTACCTGAAAATGTAGAATTTATTATCTGGACAACAACACCTTGGACAATTCCATCCAATATGGCTATTGCTGTAAATCCAAATTATGAATATTCAGTAGTCGCTGTTAAGGACCGTAAGTTTGTTGTAGCTACAGATTTAGTGAATAGTTTAGCAACAGAATTAGATTGGTCTGATTATACAGTTGAAGGAGAACCTTTAAAAGGGACTGATTTAGAGTATATGGTTGCTGAACATCCATATTATGACCGTGACTCTTTATTAATCTTAGGTGATCATGTTACTGCGGAATCTGGTACTGGGTTAGTGCACACCTCTCCTGGACACGGGGAAGATGACTATTTTGCATCATTAAATTATAAATTAGAAGTACTTTCACCAATTGATGACCAAGGTTACTTTACCGATGAAGCACCTGGATTTGAGGGGATATTCTATGAAAAAGGAAATGAACTTTCTATTGAAAAGATGAAAGAGAATAATCGTTTACTAAAATTAGATTATTTCACTCACTCATATCCACATGATTGGCGTACGAAAAAACCAGTAATTTATCGAGCTACACCACAATGGTTCTGTTCAGTCGAAAAAATTCGTGAACGTACTTTAGATACAATAGATAACGAAGTGAAATGGTGGCACCCATCTGGTCAAACACGCATTTACAATATGATTCGTGATCGTAAAGACTGGGTAATTTCACGTCAACGTGTTTGGGGTGTACCTCTACCAATTTTCTATGCAGAAAACGGGGAGCCAGTATGTACACCAGAAACAATTGCACATATAGCTGATTTGTTTGATGAATTTGGTTCAAATGTTTGGTTTGAACGTGAAGCTAAAGATTTATTACCGGAAGGTTTTACACATCCCGCTTCTCCAAATGGTAAATTCACTAAAGAAATGGATATCATGGATGTATGGTTTGACTCAGGGTCATCTCACCATGGTGTGTTACGTACGCGTAAAGACCTAACTTTCCCAGCTGATATGTACTTAGAGGGTTCTGATCAATACCGTGGTTGGTTCCATTCATCACTACTAACCTCAGTGGCTGTTAATGATGAAGCACCATATAAATCAGTGCTCTCTCAAGGATTTGTAAACGATGGTGATGGCCGCAAGATGAGTAAATCTCTCGGTAATACCGTCTCACCAAACGATGTCATTAAGCAACGCGGTGCTGATATCTTACGGCTATGGGTATCTTCAGTTGATACTTATTATGATGTACGTATTTCCGATGACATCTTAGGACAAGTCGCTGAAAACTATCGTCGTATCCGTAATACAGTACGTTTCTTACTAGGAAACTTGTACGACTTTGATGTGAAAAAAGATGCAGTTGCCTATGAAGACTTAGCGTCCATTGATCAATACATGATGAATCGTTTAAATGAAATGGTACGTAATGTCCGCCATGCGTATGATACATATGACTTTATGACAGTTAACCATGAAATTACAAACTTCCTAACACTGGATATGTCTAACTTCTACCTAGATTATGCTAAAGATGTAGTGTATATTGAATTACCAGATTCTAAAAAACGTCGTAATATGCAAACAGTAATGTATGAAGTGGCTAAGGCAGTAACAATCTTACTAACACCGGTTATTCCGCATACAGCTGAAGAAATTTGGGCTTATTTACAAGAAGAGGAAGCTTACGCACAATTAGCTGAATTCCCAGAGGTTGTCACTTATGACAATAGTGAAGCGTTAGAAAGTAAATGGTCAGCTTTCATGTCATTACGTTCTGATGTAAACAAATCTTTAGAGACTGCACGTGAAGAAAAAGTGATTGGTAAATCATTACAAGCGAAATTACATATCTTTGCTAATGATGAAACAAAAGCATTATTAGAAAGTGTTGGTGAAGAATTAGCTACATACTTGATGGTATCTCAGTTAGCCATTCATGATTTAGTGGAAGCTAGTGAAGATGCCACAGATTACGAAGGTTATAGCTTAATGATTGAACATGCGCACGGAGAAACTTGTGAACGTTGTCGTGGTGTTTATGAAGAAGTAGGTACAATTGAAGCTGCGCCACATTTATGTGCTCGTTGTGCTGATATTGTGATTAACCACTATCCTGAAGCTTTAGTTGAAGAGGAGAATTAAGATGGCCTATTACGGCATTGTAAAAAACTTTAATGCAAAAGAAGGCTTTGGTTTTATTGAGTTACCAGACTTTCCAGAAGAAGATGATATCTTCGTGCACTTTTCAGCATTGCGTCACCTAGATCAACCTTCATTAGCAGTTGGTCAAAAAGTACAGTTTGAAATTGCTCAAGGGAAACGTGGACCTCAAGCAGTCAATATTGAATTAGCTTAGTATGCATACGAATAAGATAGCGGTAGCGACGAATTAAATGTTGCGCCGCTATTTTTCTGATATATTTTTGATTGTTTAATACATAGAAAAAGGGCACTGAACGAAATTGTTCAATGCCCTTTATTATTGAGTCGTTATACTAGTTTAAACGTTTTAAAATAAAGTTTAATATTAAAATTAATACGATAGATCCAATTAGTGAAGGGACAACTGCATATCCACCAATTACAGGACCAAAGTCTTGTAAGAAAGTAGAAGCTACCCATGAACCTAACATACCACAGATAATATTACCAATAATGCCTCCGGGAACATCTTTACCTAGGATAGCACCTGCACCCCAACCAATAAGTCCACCGACGATTAAAGACCATAACCAGCCCATAATAATTCCTCCATTTCATTTTGTTTAGGACCTCTTGTCCATGCATATATTATAACATATGATAGAAGACGGATGAAGTGATAACCCCTTAACTAGATAACATTATGATTTTTTTGAACTGCTATTTAATAAATGTTGTTTTAACTCACTTTCCATTTGTACCATTTCTCGTTCTGCTTGTAGTCTTTTTGCGCGACCTTCTTCTTGAATTTGCATAGTTTCTGTAATCGTATCAATCAATTTTTGTTGAGAGTGTTTCAAGGTATCAATGTCTACTACACCACGTTCAGATTGTCTAGCTGTTTCAAGAGAAGACTGTTTTAATAATTCAGCATTTTCTGTTAATAATTGATTAGTTGTATCTGTAACGGCAATTTGGGCATCCAATGCATCTTTTTGACGATACAGTGATAGTTGGATAGCAATTTGGTTTTTCCATAAAGGAATTGCCGTATAAATTGAAGATTGAATTTTCTCAGCTAAGTTTTGATTAGCATTTTGAATGAGACGGATTTGCGGAGCTTGTTGAATAGTAATTTCACGTGTTAGCTCTAAGTCGTAAATTCTTTTTTCTAGACGATTTATAAATTGCTCTAAATCAGCAATCTTTTGGATAGTCATTTGATCATGGTCACTTGTGATTTGGTTTTTTAGTGAGGGGAGTTCCTCTTGGCGTAAGCGATCTGCTTTGATTTGTGCGGCAGCAATGTATACATTTAAAGCTTCAAAGAACTCAAGGTTTTGTTGATAGAGACTTTCAAGTTGTAAATTATCATTTAATAAGCCATTCTTTTGACGGTTTAATTGACTAGCAATCTCATCAATTTGGTAACCTACTTTTTGATACTTGGCGTTCATTTCATATAATGAAGCTTTCTGTTTCTTAAACCAACGTTGGATTCGACTTTGATTTTGATTCGCTAACTGGCTAGGATCAGTATCATTTAACCGGGATAGCAACGCTCTTAGTTGTTCACCTACAACATCTAAATCTTGGTTTTGAACTTGAGCTATGATCTGATGTGAAAAGTCTCCGATTTCCTTTTGTGCCATGGCACCGTATGAAACGATTGATTGACTATCACTGGCATCAATTTTTTCAGATAAGGCTTTTGCTTGGTCTTGGCGGTCTTTTGATAGTTGTTGGTAAATAGTTTGTTCGATACTCGTTTCATCGTTAGTATTGGTGATATTTTTTAAGGGAGGGTTAGCTAAATTCGCATCTCGGAAGGGATTAGCAATCAGATCATCCACTGATTTAGATAAATGGGCTGTTTGACTGTATGATTGTTTTTTGTCTTCTGTCATTATAATTCTCCTTTATTTGGAATCTTGAATAAAATGTTCGAATGATTCTTGTGCTTGTTCAGCTAGATTAGCGATTTCTTCACGTAAGTTCGTCAATGCTTGGATTTTCTTTGGCGAGCGATGCATTTCTTGGTTAATATTAGTGTATTGCTTAAGGACATTCTCCAAATTAGGTAAAATTTGGTAAAGGAAGTCACTTGCCTGGCTTAAACGATAAGGCGCTAGGGTAATCGCTTGAAAATAGCTTTTTAATAGGATACTCATGTCATAGCGCTTAAACACCATATTTAAATGTGTATTATAATTTTCAAAGTTTAATATCGTTTCAATATGTGCTAAGCTTTCTGCCATTTCGGACCGAAAAAATTGAATTTCTTGATCAGTTAAATTAGCAGAATCATAAATTTGTTTCCTTGATTTGGGTATGCGTCCTAGTCTATATCTTCCATGGTAATCTTTACTAGCTGCTATATTTGAACAAAAGCTATTTTTAACAATAAATACTAAAAATGATAAAGCAATTATCCAGAAAGCGATTTGATAGTACGGAGCATCAAGTATTAGTAATAGTGTAAGCAAAGGTAAATTCATGGGCCAGTATAATGGATATTGGCCTAATTTGGCGATGTATCGAAGTGGGCGGTACATGTCTAGTCACTCCTTTTATGGTTTATATTCATTATAGGGGATATGCCTAAATGCAACATCGGCCTCTAGTCTTATTTAAAAACGCAAAGCTATTTATATACAATAGTAGGTAAATAATCGTAATGTCCTAAAAAGTAAATAAATCCCTAAAATTCCTCCTTCTTACCCATACTTTAGATAAAAATGCTAAAATATAAAGGGATATACGGGAAATATCAAACTCCAGAAAGGTTGACTAGGATGACATTTGGTGAAAAAACGATTCGTAAAGAGACGCTTTATGAAGGAAAAATTTTAAACTTAGAGAAGCACCAAGTTCTTTTACAAAATGGTGAGCTTGCTGCTCGAGAACTTATTTTCCATGGTCCAGCAGTAGGTATCTTTGCCTTGCGGGATGAACAAATTGTCTTAGTACGACAATTTCGAAAAGGGATAGAAGCTGTTAGTTTAGAGGTGCCTGCTGGTTTGGTAGATCCAGGTGAAGATTTATTATTAGCAGCTAAGCGGGAGTTTGCTGAAGAAACGGGTATGGCTGGTGAAAAATGGCAGGCCCTGGATGGTTTTTATGTAACACCAGGTTATAACGATGAATTTATTCAGATGTATATGTGCGAAGAAGTTCATGACTTACCAGAGCCGCCAGCACAAGACGATGATGAAAATATCGAATTAATATACTTAGATTATACTGCAGCAAAAGCAGCCATTGCCAAAGGTGAAATTACAGATATGAAGACAATTTACGCCATTCAATATTGGCAAATTATGAAATTACAAGGATAGTAGGTGACATATATGACGCCAGATGATGAACAGCAGTTAACACGTGCCCAGTATCGGGCCTTAAAAAATAAAAAAGACAAGGCTGATAAGACGGGCGGTGAAGTGACTGATGGTATTCAAGAAAGTAAACAACCATTAAATGTTAATCGGAACAATACTACGCGTGATGTACGCCACCTTAAGTCAGCGGCTTTTAACCGTAATGCAAGCGCAAGTGATAGAAAGGTATTTAAACGAGAAGAAGATCTGGATGCACCTAGAAAATTTTCAGCGGATATGTTAAACCAAGCGCTTTATGAAAAGGAAAGGCAGCAAACACAGTCAGTTAAACCAGCTTCCGTTGGGCGTGAAACGGTTGATCAAAGTCAGTGGTCGACCCCAGATGATCATGTAATAACGACTGCCAAATCAATGCAAGACCATTCAGACAAACACCCGGTTAAAGAAACGGCTACAAAGAAAGAGCGGCTTTCATTTAAAGAAAGATTATTTGGACCATCCGAAGAAATAGATGAAAAAACAAATGAAGAGATCAGTACTAAGACAAAATATCAAGAGAATGCTTACGTGACTGAGAAACCAATGGACGATGGGGTTAAAGACGGCGATATTTTAGTGTCTGTTGACCAGGAAGCAAAGAAAGAAAGACATTTCTTTGGGGCGACAAAAATTGACCGCTTCCTAAATATCACTATCGTTTTGTTAACAATAGGGGTAATCGTTTTAACGATTATCGCATTTTATGTGTAGATATTACGAATAAAGGAGACTGAGTAGATGAAAGTAGCAATTATTTGCCCAATGGAAGAAGAAATTGGTTACTATAAGGAACACCTTGGATTAACGACTAGTGAAGTTGTAGGGCCAACAGAAATTTGGACTGCTAGCTATGAGGGCCATGACTTAATTGTCGCACGGTGTGGTATAGGAAAGGTCAATGCAGCAATTGCGACAACTTTAGTTGCACAAAGGCAACCAGATTTAATCATTAATACAGGTTCAGCAGGTGTTGTTTCTCCCGACCGTCAAATAGGAGACATTATCATTGGAGAAGCTACGATGTACCATGATGCGGATGCACGTGCCTTTGGCTATGAATTAGGACAAGTACCTACGATGCCAGCTCGTTATAAGGCACCTGAAAACTTGATTCAAGGATTCCTAGATGCTTATCATGAAACAGAATTAACAGCAACGCCAGGGTTAATTTTAACTGGTGATCAATTTATTGCTGATGTAGATAAGGTGAGCAGCCTGTATCAAACTTTTAGAGGTGCGCAATGTGCCGAAATGGAAGGTGCAGCGGTTGCTCAGGTGGCAAATCAGTTTGGGATTGATTGTATCGTTATTCGAGCTATTTCAGACACAGCGCAACAAGACGCGAATGTTATCTTTGATGAATTTGTGGTAACGGCTGGACAGAATGCTGCGAAGGTCACTTTGAGCTACCTCAAACACCTAAATTAACTTCCTATTGACGGAATTTAAGAATAATGGTATGATGAAAGGCGTGTAAAATAATGCAGCAAAATTGAAGCAAGCTCGTCAACATTTCAACCACTGACTTTAGGCAGTAAGCCAAGTAGTCTGCGGCTGCAGAAGACGAAAACGCTAAGGTGAAATGCACGAATGCGGTCAATTTAAAAGGTTATTTTACTCCAAAATTTTATTTTTATGGAGGAATATATAATGTCTCGTTTTACAGGATCTAACTGGAAAGTTTCTCGTCGTTTAGGTATCTCAATTTCAGGTACTGGTAAAGAAATCGCTCGTCGCCCATATGCGCCAGGTGAACATGGTAATGGTCGTCGTGCTAAATTATCTGAATACGGCTTACAATTACAAGAAAAACAAAAATTACGTTTCATCTACGGTTTGAGTGAAAAACAATTTGCTAACTTATTCGTTCAAGCTGGTAAAATCAGAGAAGGTAAACATGGTGTTAACTTCATGATATTACTAGAACAACGTTTAGATAACATCGTTTACCGTTTAGGTTTAGCGACTACTCGCCGTCAAGCGCGTCAATTAGTCAATCACGGTCACATTACTGTAGACGGTAAGCGAGTTGATATCCCATCATTCCGCGTTCAACCAGGTCAAGTAATTGCTGTTCGTGAAAAATCTAAAGACATTAAAGTAATTAAAGAAGCAGTTGAAGGTTTATACGGTCATGTACCTTACGTACAATTCGACGCTGAAAAATTAGAAGGTTCTTTAATTCGTTTACCTCAACGTGACGAAATGAACCAAGAAATCGACGAATCTCTAGTCGTTGAATACTACAACAAATTAATCTAATTTTAGATGATTTGTTACTGAAAAGGGTCGGGACATTGTTCCGGCTTTTTTTATTTAAATAATGTAATTTCTGTCGTTAGATACTATATGAAAGCACTACCATAATTTTAAAAAGTTTAATGGTATTTTATGATAACAACATCTGAAATACAATATTCACACCTCTTATTTGAAGTATTATTTTAATATAACGCATATTTTTTTTACTTAAATTGTGATAATATAGGGATTAAATAACTCTTAAAAATTTTATGAAAATATCAACGGATAGAAGGAGGCGTGCGTGTGCCATTTTTAATAGCATTATTAATCTTAATTATCTTGGTATTACTTGGTTACGGACTCATTTATTACCTAGGACGTAAACAGACACAAGCCAATATTGAACTAGATGAGCAAAAGCAAGAGATTATGTCTACACCGGTAGCGGACAAGCTATATACATTACGCAACAAGAATGTATCAGGAGCAACGCGTAGAGTTTATGAGAGTGAGCAAGCCAAATGGCAAACAATCACTCGTTTTCGTTTGCCAGAGATTGAGGCAGCGTTAGTATCTGCCCAAGATTATACGGATAAATATAATATCGTTAAAGCGAGAAGTGTAGCTGATGAAGTAGAAACCATTCTTGAAGAAACAAAAAATGAAGTGAGTGGTATTAATGACCGATTAACTGAAATACTAGCTAGTGAGAAAGCATCGGAAGACAAACACGAAGAAACATATGACCGTTATGCTGCTTTACGGAAGCAATTATTAGCACATGGTTATAAATTTGGCGATGCACTAGAAACCTTGGAGCACCATTTAGCTTATATTGAGCTTGATTTTACGAAATACCACCAACAAATGAATGACGGGGATTTCTTAGGTGCACAAGAAGTACTTGTACAAATTGATGCCGACTTGAATGAGCTGGAACAAATGATGGAAAAAATTCCAGATCTATATACTAAGTTAAATGAAGAGTATGTGGAACAAGTTGCTGATATGAAACAAGGTTTTGCGCATATGGAAGAGGAGCATTTCCAATTTCCTATTGATGTGGACATACCTAAAGAAATTTCCAATTCTGAAAAGAAAGTCGTAGAAGCTAAAAGAGCTGTTTCAGATGCAGATTTAACACAAGCTTCTGAATTAATGGAAGCAGCAGGCGTACAGATTGATCACACATATACTTTAATGGAGAAAGAGATCGCTTCTAGAGAGTATATTGGAAAAAATCAAGGAGCTGTGCAACGTCGCTTGGAGCAAGTTACACAAAGCAACCGCTATGGGGCTTTAGAAATTGATCGTGTATCTCAAAACTATTTGTTATATGATAATGAAATGGGCAAAATGCAAGAGTATGCTGATCAAATAGAAAGACAAAAAGAGCTACTAAAAACAACGGATGATCAATTAGCTGAACATCAAATTGCCTATTCAGACATGGAAGCACGTTATCGAGAAATCTATGATCAATTAACAGAAATTGATAAAGGGCAGTCAGCAATCGTTGTTGCTTTAGCTAACCTACGTCAAAGAGAACGTGATGCGCGTGATGATTTATACATGTTTGAATTGGATTTACGTAATATTAAGCGTTCAGTAGAGATTCACCATTTGCCAGGTTTAACAGATGATTACTTAGATTATTTCTTTGATACAAGTGATCGCATTGATCATTTATCAGAATTGCTAAACCGTGTCAAATTAGATATGTTAGAGATTGAAAAACTTACTGATCAAATTGCAAAAGGTATTGAGTACTTAGATGATGAAACTGAAAAGCAAGTACGTGCTGCACAATTAACTGAAAATGCTATTCAATACGCGAATCGTTTCCGCCCACAACATCCAGAGTTGAATGAGGTAATTGAACGGACCTATTACCTTTTTGATAAAGAATTTTTATATGAGGATGCTTTTGAAAATATCGCCCAAGCAGTTGATCTCATTCAACCAGGCGCTAGACAAGAAATCATTCAACAATATGATCAAGAAAATCAAGTACGATAATTTTTTATAGGGACCGAGATATATGCTCGGTCTCTTTGTTTTTGATTGGTTTGTCTAAGAAATAAAGACTTTAATTCAGTTACTTGCATTTTGCGATATATGCCTATAATATGTTAAGAGTTGAAAAGGGAAAAAGGAAGGAACGACCATGGCAGAAATGATTTATTTTGATAATAGCGCAACTACTAAAATTGCGCCGGAAGCATTACAAACGATGATACAAGTCATGCAGAATTATTATGGTAATCCATCTAGTTTGCATAAGTTGGGAAATGAATCAGCTAAACTATTAAATTCTGCACGAAAACAAGTTGCCGACTTACTTGGAGCACAGTCGCAAGAAATATTCTTTACCTCTGGTGGCACAGAATCGAATAATTGGGCCATCAAAGGAACAGCTATGGAAAAAGCTAAATATCATGGCAAACATATTATTGTTTCTGGTGTTGAACATCCATCTGTCCGAAATACGATGGAAGCATTGCACCAAGATGGCTTTGATATTACTTATCTACCAGTTGACAAATCAGGAAAAGTCCATGTTGAAGATGTAGCGGCAGCTATTCAAGAGAATACGATACTTGTATCTGTAATGGCTGTAAATAACGAAATTGGTACGATCCAACCTATCACTGAAATTGGTGATTTATTAGAAAAATATCCAACTATCCATTTCCACGTTGACGGTGTTCAAAGTGTGGGCACTTTCGAAAAACCACTTATTCATAAACGAGTGGATTTGATGAGTTTTTCTGCCCATAAATTTAATGGACCTCGTGGTATCGGCATTTTATATAAAAAACAAAATCGTGTAATCAGTCATCTATTGGATGGCGGGGGTCAAGAGATGGGCCAACGATCAACAACAGAAAACTTAGCGGGGATTGTAGCAACAGCAAAAGCACTTCGAATGGCTTTAACCGAAGCGAAAGCAGTAAAAACAAAAGAAAATGCAATGCAAGAAAAATTACGTACCTTTTTAGCGCAACACACAGATCTTGTACAAGTTTTTAGTCCAGGAGATGCAGCGCCACATGTATTATGCTTTGCATTAAAAGGTGTTAGAGGGGAAGTAATGGTTCATGCTTTAGAAGATGAAGATATTATCGTCTCTACAACTAGTGCTTGTTCAAGCCGAGCTGTGAATAATACTTCATCAACCTTAGGTGCGATGAAGGTTGATCCAGTTTGGGCTAAACAAGCTATTCGTGTAAGTTTTGGTAAGGAAAACACTATGGCAGAAGTAGATCGCTTTATTGAAGTTTATAGTCAACTAATGAAGAAATTTGAACGTATTCAATAATCTAGGAGGTAGTATGAAAGAATTAATCATGATTCGCTATGGTGAATTATCAACTAAAGGGAAAAACAAGCGAAATTTTGTGTCGACGCTAGCGAAGAATATCCGTGAAGCTTTAAGTGAGTATCCAGACATTAAGATCAATCAACAACATGACTTTATGTTCATGGAGTTAAATGGTGCGCCTCAGGAAGAAGTTTTATCTGGTTTGGAGAAAGTCTTTGGTATACAAAGTTTTTCACCAGCTATTGAATTAGCGCGTGATTTTGATTTATTAAAAGAAGCTGCCATAAAATTAGTGAAAGCAGAAATCGCTAAAAATGGCGTGCAATCTTTTAAAGTGGCGACCTCTCGTTCAGACCACAATTATTCAATGGATACAAACGATGTGAATCAAGCATTAGGTGGTTTTTTAGCAGAAGAATTTCCTGAATTAAAAGTCCAAATGAAGAAACCTGATTTAACTATTCGAGTAAAGGTACGCGAAAATGATTTCTTGGTTTCATCTGAGTGGATTAATGGAGCAGGCGGATTACCAGTAGGGACATCAGCGAATGCTGTTTTGATGCTTTCTGGCGGCATTGATTCACCGGTTGCTGGTTATTTAGCTATGAAACGTGGTATTAGAATTACAGCCGTCCACTTTGCTTCACCTCCCTATACAAGTCCACAAGCTCTAAATAAAGCTAAAGATTTAACTGAAAAATTAACTAAATTTGGCGGTTGGATCAATTTTGTAGAAGTACCATTTACGGAAACCCAGGAAGCCATTAAAGAGCATGTGAACCCAGCTTATTTAATGACCATTACCCGCCGGATGATGATGCGGATTTCAGATGAATTGCGTAAACAATACAATGGCTTAGCGATTATAAACGGTGAATCGATTGGCCAAGTGGCGTCACAAACATTAGAATCAATGTTTGCTATCAATGAGGTGACGAGCACACCCGTGATTCGTCCGGTTGTATCTATGGATAAGCTAGAAATCATTGATATTTCACAAAAAATCGATACCTTTGATTTATCTATTCAACCATTTGAAGACTGCTGTACTGTCTTTGCACCACCATCACCTAAAACCAAGCCAAAATTAGATGATATTGCCTACTACGAAGCGAAATTAGATATCGAAGGTTTGGTACAACGGGCTGTTGAAGGAGCTATGGGAGAGAAAATTATGCCTGGTTCACGCAGCAAGGAAGATTCGGAAGCCTTCAGTGACTTATTATAATGTAAGAGCTAACCCTTTTGAATTGAGTTCTTATTAAAGTTATTGTTATACTATTGATAGACTGAAGCTAATCAATCAAAGGAGGAATTAACATTATGGCAACTGTTACATTTAAAGGCGAAGTTGTAGAATTAGAAGGTACTCCGGTAGAAGTAAACCAAGTGGCACCTGATTTTGAGGTGAATGAAGTAAATGGTGGCAAAGTAAGTAAAGCAGACTTTGCTGGCAAAGTACTTTTATTATCCGTTGTACCAGATATTGACTCATCTGTATGTTCTATCCAATCAAATCGCATCAGCGACTATGCTAAACAAGCTGGTGAGGGCGTAGAAGTTGCAACAATATCTATGAATACTGACGAATCTTTATCTAACTGGAAAGCTGAAAATGATTCAGACATGCGTATGTTAAACGATGCAGCAGCATTCGGTAAAGACTACGGTATTTTCTTACCAGAATTAGGCAAGTTAGCACGGGCAATGTTCGTTATTGATAGTGAAGGTAAAGTTGTTTATAAAGAAATTGTAAACGAGGTAACAAACGAACCTGACTATGAAAGTGCTATTCAAGCAGTTGACGGTTTAGCATAAAAAGAATCATATCTTAGTCGGTTACAATTATCACTAGTGAAATGATCATAATAAATAAAAAGGGTCTACGATGCTATGTTGTAGACCCTTTATTTTTATTCAAATGATTTATAAACCAAAGTAGCTATATAGTGCAAAGCCTAAAGATAAAACGACTGATGATAACAGAAGGATTAACATTATCCAAGTAAAGATTTTACCCGTTTTCTTATCTTTTTTATCGTACATTTTATCGAAGCCACGTTTTTCTGGTTGATGTTTCTTTTGACCTTTACGCATATTAAAACTCCTCATTTTTATTCTCAATTATTATAACACAAAAATATACGCCTTTCTTCTGGTATCCTATCAATGTTTTTTTTCAAGATAGTGGTATAATGAGAGATGAATTATGAATAATCGCTAAAAATAAGCGTGAAATTTACTATGATTATGATGAGATACTTTTAAATTATGAGATTATTTGATACTATATGAGAAGGTTTTATCATCAAGTTGTTACCTTAAGGAGGAAAATAAATGACTGAAGCACATATTGGTGTTGTCGGAATGGCCGTAATGGGCAAGAACTTAGCATTGAATATTGAAAGCCGTGGCTATACGGTTGCTGTATTTAACCGTACTACTAGCAAAGCAAAAGCTGTTGTTGATGAAAATCCAGATAAAAACTTAGTTTTTGCTGAGACTATGGAAGCGTTTGTGAACTCATTAGAAAAACCTCGTCGTATCTTATTAATGGTACAAGCAGGTAAAGCAACAGATGCAACAATCAGTCAATTGATGCCATTATTAGACAAAGATGATGTGATTATTGACGGAGGAAATACATTCTTCCAAGATACCATTCGTCGTTCTAATGAAATTGACGGTTCTGGTATCCACTTCATTGGTATGGGTGTTTCTGGTGGTGAAGAGGGTGCTCTTAAAGGACCTAGCTTAATGCCAGGAGGCCCTAAAGAAGCATATGATATTGTGGAACCAATCTTGAAGCAAATCGCTGCTAAAGCACCTAGTGATGGCGAGCCATGTGTAACTTACATTGGTCCTAATGGCGCTGGTCATTATGTAAAAATGGTTCACAATGGTATCGAATATGGTGATATGCAATTAATCGCTGAAACATATGATTTATTACGTCGTCATTTAGACTTACCTGTGACAGAAATTGCTGAGTATTTTGCAGAGTGGAATACTGGTGAATTGGACAGTTTCCTAATTGAAATTACTGCAGATATTTTAACTAAACATGATCCAAAAACAGGTAAACCAATGGTTGATGTGATCTTAGATCGAGCTGGTAATAAAGGTACAGGTAAATGGACTTCTCAATCTGCACTTGATGTTGGTGTGCCATTACAAACAATTACTGAGTCAGTTTACGCGCGTTACATTTCAGCATTGAAAGACCAACGTGTACGTGCTTCTAAAGTATTAGCTGGTCCAGAAAACACAACATTTGAAGGTAGCAAGGAAGACTTCGTTGAAAAAATCCGTAAAGCGCTATACTTCTCTAAAATTATGTCTTACGCTCAAGGTTTCTACCAATACCGTACAGCGTCAGAGGAATATGATTGGAACTTGAACTATAAGGAAATCGCAGCAATTTTCCGTGCTGGATGTATTATACGAGCAGGTTTCCTAGAGAAAATTATGGATGCTTACGAAAATAATGCTGACTTAGAAAATATTTTACTAGACGAATACTTCATGGATATCGCAAAAGATTACCAACAAGCAACTCGTGAAGTAGCAGCTGAAGCAATTAAATCAGGAATTCCAGTTCCTGGATTTACATCAGCACTATCATACTATGATAGCTACCGTTCAGAAACTTTGCCAGCAAATATTATTCAAGCGCAACGTGATTATTTTGGAGCACATACCTATGAGCGTGTTGATGCTGAAGGTTCTTACCACTTATTATGGGATAAAGAAGAACAAATTGATGCTTAATTTTGGGTTTGCCCATGAATTTGTGCAGGAAATAGGGTGAAATTATGAGTGAAGAAAAAGCAAAACGTATCTTAATCGTTGAAGATGAAAAGAATTTAGCACGTTTTGTGGAATTAGAACTTAAACATGAGGGCTATGAAACAGAACTTGCTAAAGATGGTCGTATTGGACTTGAAAAGGCACAAGAAGGCGACTGGGATTTAATCTTACTAGATTTAATGTTGCCAGAGATTAATGGTATTGAAGTATGTCGTCGTTTACGTCCAACTTCAGATGTTCCAATTATTATTATGACAGCAAGAGATTCAGTGATTGACCGTGTATCAGGTTTTGACCATGGTGCGGATGACTATATCGTGAAACCATTTGCGATTGAAGAATTGTTAGCACGTATTCGTGCGTTACTTCGTCGTATTGATATCGAAGAAGAACAACAACACAGAAAACAAACAAAAATTACTTTCCGAGACCTTTCTGTTGAAAAAGAGAACCGTATCGTACGTCGCGGGGAAGAAATAATTGATTTAACAAAACGTGAGTATGAGTTATTGGTGATGTTAATGGAGAATGTTAATGTCGTCTTACCTCGTACTGAACTATTAAACAAAGTATGGGGCTATACAACTGAAGTTGAAACCAACGTCGTTGATGTTTATATTCGTTACTTACGAAATAAAATTGACGTTGATGGTCAACCAGGTTACATTCAAACTGTACGTGGCACAGGTTATGTAATGAGGACGCCAGAATAATGTTTGATAACGTTTTAAGTGATTTTAAAACAAAACTACAGCACCCATTTTCATTAATTTGGAAATGGGGCTTAGTTTTATCTAGCTTGTTTTGGTTGGCCTTGAGTGTGAGCCCCATCACATCAAACATTCAAGAACAACAATCATTAGAGCAAGATTATATTACTGAAGTTACACAAATAGATACATACTTACAAACTTATTTAAATTCATTAGCGACACGCCCTGCTTCAGAAGTCCGTGAATCATTCCAATCAAGGATGGCCATTGAAAATATTTCTCTAGAGGACTATCTAAACGAACATGGTGTAAAGATTCAAGTTTATAATGAAAATGGTAATTTAATATATAACTCAGGTAATACAGTCGACAATTATTCAACAAGTAGAACAATGGGTAGAACACGGTCTGATGAAACAGGTGATTTCTTAACATATCAATTACTTTATGATGGATCAGACCAAATTGGTTATTATTTTGCTACATTTGAATACCAACAAGTACGCGATCAACTTTCAAATAAACGTACTGAATTAATTATGATTGTAGGGATTAATTTATTCATCGCGATTGTGGTTGGTTTTAGTGTAGCTTATGTATTTATTCAGCCAATTCAAAAAATGAAACGATTTTTGAAGAATATTACCGCAGATAATATTGCTGATCGTCGTTTAAATGTTTCAGAATATCGTGGTGAAATTACTGAAATTTCTGAAAGCATCAACCAAATGTTAGATCAAACGAGTGAGTATATAGACCAACAAATCCACTTTGTTGAAGATGTATCGCATGAATTGCGTACACCTGTAGCGATTATTGAAGGACATTTAAATATGTTAAATCGTTGGGGTAAGGATGATCCAGAAATACTAGAAGAGTCGTTATCGGCATCTGTAAATGAACTGGAACGTATGAAAGTACTGGTTCAGGAGATGTTAGACCTATCACGTGCTGGTCAAGTAGATACGCAATACTATGATAAGACAACATTAATTAACGAAGTGATTAATCAAGTATACCAAAATTTCAAAGTCTTATACCCAGACTTTCAATTCTTCTTGGAAAATGACTTGCGACGTAATTACGAAATTCAAATCTACCGTAGCCACCTTGAGCAAATACTGATTATCTTATTGGATAATGCGGTAAAATATTCAACAGATCGCCAAGAAATCCATATCTCAGTCGCGACAAATGCTGTAGATTATATTGAAATCGCTATACAAGACTTTGGAGAAGGGATGTCTCAGGAGGATCAAAATCGTATTTTTAATCGATTCTATCGAGTAGATAAAGCAAGATCACGCGAGCGTGGTGGGAATGGTTTAGGATTATCTATTGCTAAGGAATTAATTAAAGGATATAAAGGGTCTATATTTGTAGAGAGTGAGCTAGGGCATGGCTCTATTTTCCATGTACGCTTCCCAATTTTAAATACTTTAGATGAAATTTCTGCAGCTGATCGTGAAAGAATTGATCTATTGCTAGAGGAAGCAGCAACTGATGAGGATAATCATTTAATTTAATAAACCATGACAGGAGGCTGAGATAAAAATATCTCAGCCTCCCTTTACTATAAAAGAACGTTCATAATCAGGTTTCAAAAGTCAGTATTGTCCGACATCTCCCAAATGTCTCCAATAACATTTCATTATTGAAGACATTTGGTCTAGTAAGTCAATTCTAAACGACTGTTGTCTCATCTTCCTTATTTTAATGTATAGAAGAAAGGGGCTGTGACCAAAGATGTAGCAGATTATTCATTTGTTGGTGGGGTACCAACAAAATAGCTAAAAGAAATTCCGAATGATGTTGCATAGCCTCTAAAAATCGCGATCAGTAGTCTTTTAGAGCGATAGATTATATTTAAGATATTCTTCACTAACTTTCTAATGTGAGCATTTTTAATAAGATAAATGATAAAAATGAGTAAATAATCTCTATATTTTATAACAGTAACGATGTGTAATAATGATAATAATGGTTGCTTTTAAAAAGTGCTTGATTAACAAGGGTTTTGGGTTATCAAACTGTACTAGTACAACTTATCGCCTTGTATCATTTTTTGTATAGTAAAAACAATATTGTACTAAAAACGGCCTATTTTTGGTAAATTAGTGACATCACAATGAATATTTAGAACAATTCATTGGATTCAACTGTTTTAAGTGCTATGATTTCAATTGTGATATTTTTAAATCAAATGGAGGGTAATCTAAATGTCAGATAATAAAATTAGCATCGGTTTAGCAGTTATGAAGATCTTAGAATCTTGGGGAGCAGATACTGTTTATGGTATTCCTTCAGGTACTCTAAGCTCATTGATGGACGCAATGGGTGAAGAAGAAAATAACGTTAAATTCCTACAAGTGAAACACGAAGAAGTAGGTGCTATGGCTGCAGTAATGCAAAGCAAATTCGGTGGTAACCTAGGTGTTACTGTTGGTTCTGGTGGTCCAGGTGCGTCTCACTTAATCAATGGTTTATACGATGCAGCAATGGATAATATCCCTGTAGTAGCAATCTTAGGATCTCGTCCACAACGTGAATTAAACATGGATGCATTCCAAGAATTAAACCAAAACCCAATGTACGACCACATTGCAATTTACAACCGTCGTGTAGCATATGCTGAACAATTACCAAAATTAGTTGACGAAGCTGCACGTATGGCGATTGCAAAACGTGGTGTAGCAGTATTAGAAGTTCCTGGTGATTTCGCTAAAGTTGAAATTGACAATGACCAATGGTACTCATCTGCTAACAGCTTACGTAAATATGAACCAATTGCTCCGGCAACAGCAGATATTGACGCAGCAGTTGAATTATTAAACAAGGCTAAACGTCCAGTCATTTACGCTGGTATTGGTACTATGGGTCATGGTCCTGCAGTTCAAGAATTAGCGCGTAAAATCAAAGCGCCTGTTATTACTACTGGTAAAAACTTTGAAACTTTCGAGTGGGATTTCGAAGCGTTAACAGGTTCTACTTACCGTGTAGGTTGGAAACCAGCTAACGAAACTATCCTAGAAGCAGATACAGTATTATTTGCAGGTTCTAACTTCCCATTCGCAGAGGTTGAAGGCACTTTCCGTAACGTTGAAAACTTCATCCAAATCGATATTGACCCAGCTATGTTAGGTAAACGTAACCACGCTGATGTGGCTATCTTAGGAGATGCTGGTTTAGCAATTGACGAAATCTTAAACAAAGTTGATGCTGTTGAAGAGTCTGCATGGTGGACAGCTAACTTGAAGAACATCGCTAACTGGCGTGAATACATCAACAAGTTAGAAACTAAGCAAGAAGGTGACTTGCAATTCTACCAAGTGTACAACGCAATTAATAACCACGCTGATGAAGATGCAATTTACTCAATCGATGTTGGTAACTCAACACAAACATCTATCCGTCATTTACACATGACACCTAAGAATATGTGGAGAACTTCTCCTTTATTCGCTACAATGGGTATTGCTATTCCTGGTGGTTTAGGTGCTAAAAACACTTATCCAGATCGTCAAGTTTGGAATATCATCGGTGATGGTGCATTCTCAATGACTTATCCAGATGTAGTAACAAACGTTCGCTACAACATGCCTGTAATCAACGTAGTATTCTCTAATACTGAATATGCCTTCATTAAAAACAAATATGAAGATACAAACAAAAACTTATTCGGTGTAGACTTTACTGATGTAGACTATGCTAAAATTGCTGAAGCACAAGGTGCTAAAGGATTTACTGTAAATCGTATTGAAGACATTGATCGTGTAATGGCTGAAGCTGTGAAAGCTAACAAAGAAGGCCACACGGTAGTTATTGACTGTAAGATTACTCAAGATCGTCCAATTCCTGTAGAAACATTGAAATTAGATTCAAAACTATACAGCGAAGACGAAATTAAAGCTTACAAAGAACGTTACGAAGCTGAAAACTTAGTACCATTCAGAGAGTTCTTAGAAGCTGAAGGCTTAGAGTCAAAATACATTAAATAATCGCTATTAACAAATAGTATATTCATCCGAGAGAAGAACAGGTTGGGATTTTCCCAACCTGTTTTTGTGTATAGCAATTTATTGTAAGAAAGGGCTATACAATATTTGGTTCTAAGTTGATTATTGTGTTCAAAATTTTCTAATCAAGCTTGATAGGTTTTCTGTACTTTTATCTAGGTATAATAGTTTTGTAATTATGTTACAATTTACCTAAACAAGATGGAGGTTTTCCTATGACGAATAAGAAAATATTAACGACACATGTTGGTTCTCTACCAAGACCAAAAGCATTATTAGAGGCAAATGAACGTCGTGCTAAAAATGAAATTTCAGAAGAAGAATATAACCAAATTATCCAAGAGTCGGTGAATGAGGTAGTAGCTAAACAGAAAGCTTTGGGTATTGATATCGTAAATGATGGAGAATACGGACATATTACATCAGGTCCAGTTGACTTTGGCGCTTGGTGGAACTATTCATTCTACCGTTTAGGTGGTTTAGAGATGACTGACCAAGACCGATGGGCAAATCCAGAGAAGATTCGTTCAACGCCAGGAAACATTAAGTTGACATCTTTTCCAGATCGTCGTGATCGAGAGAAGTTTAGAGAAGCCTATGAAGATCCCGATTCAGGCGTTTTAGGTAAGCGAAAAGCAGTTGGAAATCCGGTATTCAGTGATAAGGTAACTTATATTGGTCAAGATCAGGTAAAGCGTGATGTTGATTACTTAAAAGCAGCTTTAAGAGAAAATAATATAGATAAAGGATTTATTGCAGCTATATCACCAGGGTCAGCAGCACGATTACAGGACAATTATTATGATGGCGATCAAGAAGCGTTGTTGAATGATCTAGCAGATGCTTTACATGAAGAATATAAGGCTATTACAGATGCAGGATTTATCGTTCAATTGGATGCACCAGACTTGGCTGAAGCTTGGGATCAAATCAATCCAGAACCTTCAGTAGAAGACTTTCAAAGATGGTTGCAACTACGTATTGATGCCATCAACCGTGCTTTAAGGGGGATTGATCCAGATTTAGTCCGTTTACATATTTGCTGGGGATCATGGCATGGGCCACATACAACAGATATTCCATTAGAGTATATTGTTGACCAATGTTTACAGGTAAATGCTGCAGGATTCACTTTTGAAGCATCTAGTCCACGCCATGCCCATGAATGGAAAGTATGGGAAAAAGCAGGACGCTTAAAAGAAGGTCAATATATTATACCGGGTTTAGTATCTCACTCAACTAATGTTGTTGAGCATCCGGAATTGATCGCTGAACGTTTAATTCGTTTTGGTGAAATTGTGGGGCCTGAAAATGTGGTTGCTTCTACTGACTGTGGTTTAGGTGGTCGACTACACGAACAAATTGCATGGGCTAAATTAGAATCTTTAGTAGAAGGAGCAGCTATTGCTTCCAAACATTTTTATGGCGAATAGAGCATAAGTGAATATTTACAATTTGATCCCTCAAAATCGTTAAAAATTACATAAGAAATGCCTTCTAACCGGTGTGATGAAACCGAATTAGAAGGCTTTTTTTGTTATCTTAATTTATTTTCGTTGCTTACCAGCATTACGATTTGCTTTATTTTTGTGAGTTGTTAAAGATTTGTTTGTATCTTCATTCACTACTGAGTTGGTAACATCTTTACGGCCATTAGAGGATTTCTTCACCTTGATTGGATTTTCAGCCATTTCCTTATCAACTTCTGCTTGAATTTTTGGTCTATAGTAGAAAGTTGTATATAGTGATTGTACGATTGACCAAATGGCACCTGCTAGGAAGTATAAGGTTAATCCGGCTGGTGTGGTAAATACAATGAATCCCATCATTATAGGTGTCATGAACAAGGTAGAACGCATTTGTGCTTTTTGTTCTTCGGGTACACCTTGGAGGGTGATAAATGATTGAAGAAGATACATCACAATAGTGATAATAGCTAAAACCATATGGGATTCACCGAGAGAAATACCAAAGAATTCAGAATTTGCAATAGGCTCACTCACGCGAATAGCAGTGTATAAACCAGAGATAATTGGTAATTGTAGCAATAAAGGTAAACATCCCATACCACCAAGCATAGAAACATTATTTTCGCGCATGAATTCTTGTTGTTCAGTCGCTAAAGCTAACTTCTCTTCTTGGGTTGTAGCATTTTTTTGACGTTCTTGAATTTCTTTAAGATAAGGTTGGAAAGCCTGCATCTTAATTTGTTGACGCGTTGAGCTTTTTAGTTGGTTTAAGGTAAGCGGCAATAAGATAATTCGTATAGCAATGGTAATAATAATAATAGCAATTCCATAGTTACCAGCAAACTGTGAGGCAATCCACTCGATAAGTTGACTAATGGGTCCAACTGTTAAACGATACATTAGACCGTCTGGTTTATTTGGATTAGCGCAACCACCCAAAAATACCACGAGCGACATTACTAATATGATGAGTGATAGGCGTTTATTCTTTAGACGGCTTGACAAAACTTCACGTCCTTTAATTTTATATAGTTATTTGAAACTTGTATTTGCTGTCTTGATTAACGTTATTATTGTAGCTAATTTGCGAAGCTATTTCAATAAATGATACGAAATTTCACCATATCTTCACTTTCAAAGGTTTCGACAATTTGGATATCACTTACTTGCGCAGAAGGATTTTCAGGCATTTCTTTGACCTCTTCAACAAAAGCACGCAATGTAGTATCGTCAGCTTGGACAACAATTTCGACAGACCCGTCATTTTTATTTTCAACCGTTCCAGCTAACTTCATCCGTTTGGCGATTCTTTCCGTAAAATAGCGAAAGCCTACACCTTGCACACGACCAGTTACAATAATTCGACTTGTTTTCATGAATATCCCTTCTTTCATTATGTTCTTTTAATTATACTAGATTTCAGTGCAATAATACATCCTTCTAAATGCTTATTTGTAAATAGTTAGTAGAACTGCGGCAAGATGAAAACCGACCATAAGTTTGATATAATAGGGTGCTGATTGGAGAGTGAAAAAGATGAGTTTCCAAGTATATCAAATAGATGGTTTTAATGAACCCTGGTGGTTTGAAGATGATTGGTACGAGCAAGTGGTAGCAGTTGAAACAACTGATGACTTAGTAACAGCTGCTGTTATTTTTCAAAATAAATCATTGAAATTGCAAAATTTATTCCCGAAATCGTGTAGTAGGGTGGAAGGTATGTTGGCTTTTTGGCAACCGGGTGAAACAGCCTGGTGTGAACCATGTGCTAATGATGAGCAGATTTATCATAGTTTAGTACTGTATGAAAACCAACAAGCCTTAACAAGCGAACGAGTGGCTGAGTTAACGCAGATTTTAGAAGGTTTAAAATCACATCCTAGCAATCAAAATAAACTAGAAGAGGAGGGATAGTGTGGCAAGGAAAAAGAAAAGACGAACTAAAAAACAACAAGCGCTATTCCGCATGCAATTATTTTCAGGTATTTCTCTATTTTTTGCAATTATTGGTGTGTTAGAACTAGGTGCCTTAGGACGATTATTTATGGATCTAATGGCATTTTTTGTTGGTGGATTAGCTGTTCCAGTATTTATCTTAGAAATTATATTCATGGGATGGGTTCTTGTTACAGGGCATGGGCCATTAGCGTTAGGAAGGGTGATGAATACATTTATTTGGGCCATTCCAATTTTAGCTATATTAATGCATGCTTGGGACTATCTTGCGATTGCTTTATCAAGTGATACTACAGTTTTAGAAGTAACTTGGCAGCGTGTAATCGCTAATTTTACTGCTGAAGGTGCTGGTCAACCATTGGGTGGCGGACTTTTAGGCGGATTATTATATACCTTTACGTTCTATACAGTCAGTCAATTAGGTACCTATATTTTTGTAGGCATTGCCTTAATGGTCCTACTATGTTATTTATTCAGTATTACTTGGTTTGACTTAGTTGAAGGTATTCAATCGATTATAAATGTTGTGTTTAACTGGCTAAGCGAATTTTGGGAAGCCTCTAAACAACAAATCTCAAGTTATCGTGAAGAAAGAGAAAAGTATAAAGCTGAACAATCTAAACGAAAAGGAGCATCTAATAAAGCTTCTAAAAAAGATAAACAGAGTGGGTCAGATTCGATTGTTCATAAAAACAGCAACTTTATCAAACCTAAGCAAGTCGAAGAACAAGATGAAGATGTTGTGATTGTTGGACCAAATGCTAGTAAAACTGCTCAGACAAGTGAAATCGAACAAACAACATTAGAGATTGGTACACATGCTGATGAATTCCAACAGGATGAGCAGGTGGCAAAGCAAGTTGATGAATCAGTGAGTGAGAAAGCTAACGAATTAGCTGATGAGCCAGATGATGGTAAAGAAATTGTGATGGATATGGCTGCAGAGCCAGAGAATCCTGAATATAAGTTGCCACCAGCAAACTTATTGAAACCCGTTAAGGCTACTGATCAAAGTGGTGAATATTCAGTCATTAAAGAGAATGTCCGTAAATTGGAAGCGACATTTAAAAGCTTTAATGTAGATGCTAAAGTGACTAAAGCAAATTTAGGACCAGCAGTTACCAAATATGAAATCCAACCTGCTATTGGTGTGAAAGTTAGTAAGATTGTTGGATTAGCAGATGATATTGCTTTAGCTTTAGCTGCCAAAGATATCCGTATTGAAGCCCCAATCCCAGGAAAATCCTTTATTGGAATCGAAGTACCAAATCAGGATGTATCTTTAGTCTCATTCCGTGATTCATTTGAACATCAATTACAATCCGGGAAAGTCTTAGAAGTTCCTTTAGGAAAAGATATTTCCGGAAACATCCGGTCAGCAGACTTGACTAAAATGCCCCATCTATTAGTTGCGGGATCTACTGGATCTGGTAAATCAGTTGCAATTAATGGCATTATCGTATCTATTTTGATGAAAGCTAAGCCAAATGAAGTTAAATTAATGATGATTGATCCTAAAAAAGTTGAATTATCGATCTATAATGGAATCCCTCATTTGTTGACACCAGTTGTCACGAACCCACGAAAAGCAGCGCAAGCTTTACAAAAAGTCGTACAAGAAATGGAACGTCGATATGAATTGTTTGCAGCTTCAGGACAACGGAATATTGATGGTTACAACGACTTCATTCATGAAGAGAATCTTAATGAAGGGACAGCACATCCATCATTACCTTATATTGTTGTAATAGTGGATGAGTTAGCTGACCTAATGATGGTAGCTTCCAAAGAAGTAGAAGCGGCAATTACTCGTTTAGCGCAAATGGCGCGTGCAGCTGGTATTCACATGATTCTAGCGACTCAAAGACCGTCTGTTGATGTAATCACAGGAATTATTAAAGCGAATGTGCCATCGCGTATTGCTTTTGCAGTATCATCAGGGACAGATTCAAGAACAATTATCGACCAAAATGGTGCTGAAAAATTATTAGGGCGCGGAGACATGTTATATCTTCCAATGGGTGAATCAAAACCTATTCGTGTCCAAGGTGCATTTATCACTGATGATGAAGTAGAGCATGTGGTTACCTATGTCAAAGAGCAACAGGAACCTAATTATGTCGAATCAATGATGCCAACTGAAACAAAAGAATCAGCACCGGGCGAAGATTTGGATGACATGTGGGATACGGTATTGGAATTTGTTAAAACCCGTGAAACTGTATCAATCTCAATGTTACAGCGTCAATTTAGAATTGGCTATAACCGTGCAGCACGTTTAGTGGATGATATGGAACAGCGAGGAATTGTTGGTCCACAAGAAGGCTCTAAGCCACGAACTGTAAATATTTTCCAGGAAAACGCGGACGAAACAATGGAATAGTGTAATCCACATATTTTATAGGGTAAAAAAATGCTATACTATAAACAATATAGCTGACGGTCAACTAGGAGGGATTATTTGAATTTACCAAATAAATTAACCATCATTCGAATCTTCATGATTCCCATTTTTATGATTTTTATATCTATTCCAGCAAGTGGAAATGGTATTCAAGTGTTAGGTAGTCAATGGCATTGGCAGTATGTAGTCGCAGCAGTAATTTTTGCAGTAGCCTCATTTACCGATTGGTTAGATGGTTACATAGCACGACGTGATAACTTAGTGACTAATTTCGGGAAATTTGCCGATCCATTAGCTGACAAAATGCTTGTTGCTACAGCTTTTATCTCTTTAGTGGGGATTGATTTAGCCCCAGCTTGGTTAGTGTCTATTATTATCATGCGAGAGCTTGCGGTAACAGGTTTACGTTTATTACTAGTTGAAAAAGGGACAGTCATGGCAGCGGGAGGTGCTGGAAAGTTGAAAACTTTTACGCAGATGCTGTCAATCATCTTCTTGCTAATTGGAGATTTCCCATTAGGATTTTTGCCATTTTCAATAGGACAAATTCTGTTGTATCTGGCGCTAATCTTTACGATCTATTCAGGCGTAGACTACTTTATTAAGAATATTTCGGTCTTTTCCGATGGATTATAATAATCATTTAAGGGCTCAGGTTTTTACCTAGCTCTTTTTTATTCTATAATATATAGGGCTGACTATGCGCTTTCGCATAAATAAAACGTATAATCTAATAGGTGGGAATAGAATGAAAGTAGAAATTATTGCTGTTGGAACTGAATTATTGATGGGGCAAATAGCCAATACCAATGCTCAATTTCTTGCAAGAAAATTAAATGAATTAGGATTTGACCATTATGTACAAACGGTTATTGGTGACAACCCAGAAAGACTTAAAAAAGTTACTGCGCAAGCTGAACAAAGGGCCGATATTATTATCTATACGGGTGGCTTGGGACCTACACGAGATGACTTAACTAAACAAACGATATCGGAATATCTGGCGCAACCATTAATTCATAATGAAGCAGGGATGGAATCAATTAAAGAAAGTTTTAAGGGTAGAGTAATGACAGAAAATAACTTGGCTATGGGTCTCACTTTTGAAAATGGCCACACATTCCCAAATGATGTGGGACAAGCCTTAGGTACTGCTATTGAACACAATCATCATACATATATATTACTACCTGGACCACCGTCCGAAATGAAGTACATGTTTAACCATTATGTAACAGACTATCTAATAGATCAATATCAAAATGACTTGGTACTTAGCTCAAAATATCTGCATTATTTTGGTATTGGTGAATCACAATTAGCAGATACCATTGATGACTTAATTATGACTCAGGGCAATCCGTCTGTAGCTATCTATTTCGGTAATTTTATGGTGACAGTCCGATTGACAGCTGTCGGTAAAAATGAAGCTGAAACGAATCCTATGCTGGCCTCACTTGCAAAAACGATTAATCATAGACTTAGTGACTACTATGTTGGAGAAGGTGAAAATCTAGGTATCAACGAAGTCTTGGTGAAAAAACTAACTGAACGTCAGCAAACGATAGCCTTTGCTGAGAGTTTTACAGGTGGTCTTGCTGCTAAAAAGGTGGTTGACGTACCTGGTGCTTCAAAGGTTTTACAGGGATCAGCAGTGACATATACAAAAGCAGCTAAGGCGAATGTATTAAAGGTACAACAACAAACCCTTGAAGCCTTTGGTATGGTAAGCGCTGAAACAGCCACTGAAATGGCAGAGAATGTACGAAACCTATATCAATCGGACTTTGGTGTATCTTTTACAGGAGTTGCAGGACCGGATGCTATGGAAGGTAAGGAAGTTGGGACGGTCTATATAGGTATCGCTCAAGCAGGTAAACCAACAATAGTTTTAACACCAACTTTAAGAGGTAGTCGTAAAAATATCCAATATCGCTCTGTATATACCGCCTATTTCGATATCATAAAAAAATAACAGAACATTCGTTCGCTTTTTCTCTTGCTTAATTAGCAAAAGAATTATAAAATAAAAGAGAATTAAGAGAACATTTAGGAGGATTTGCGCATGACTATAGATAAAAACGATAGCAACCGTCAAAAAGCATTAGACGATGCAATGAAAAAAATTGAGCGTAATTTTGGTAAAGGCTCAATCATGAAAATGGGTGAGCGTGGAGATACGAGAATTTCGACAGTACCAACCGGCTCACTAACTTTAGATATAGCTTTAGGTGTTGGTGGCTACCCACGAGGTCGTATTATTGAGGTTTATGGACCAGAATCTTCAGGTAAAACAACTGTTTCATTACACGCTATTGCAGAAGTGCAAAAACGCGGCGGTATTGCTGCTTTTATTGATGCAGAGAATGCGTTAGATCCTGAATATGCTGCTAAATTAGGGGTAAATGTAGATGAACTATTATTATCACAACCCGATACTGGTGAGCAAGGTTTAGAAATTGCAGACGCTTTAGTGAGTTCAGGCGCGATTGATATCATTGTTGTCGATTCCGTTGCAGCCTTAGTGCCACGTGCCGAAATTGAAGGTGAGATGGGTGATTCACATATCGGTCTTCAAGCTCGTTTGATGTCTCAAGCATTGCGTAAATTATCAGGCACCATCAATAAAACTAAAACGATTGCTATCTTTATCAACCAAATTCGTGAAAAAGTTGGGGTTATGTTCGGAAGTCCTGAAACTACGCCAGGAGGTAGGGCTTTAAAATTTTACTCAACAGTTCGTTTAGAAGTTCGTCGTGGTGAACAAATAAAAGAAAGTGGTAATGCAATTGGTAACCGAACTAAAATTAAGATTGTAAAAAATAAGGTTGCCCCACCATTCAAAGTGGCGGAAATAGATATCATGTATGGTGAAGGTATTTCTCAAGAAGGTGAGTTAGTTGATTTAGCTGCTGACTTAGATATTATTAATAAAGCTGGTTCATGGTATTCATACGGTGAAGATCGTATTGGCCAAGGTCGTGAAAATGCAAAACAATTTTTACGTGAGAATCCAGAAATTCGTGAAAGAATTGATGCACAAGTTCGTCAACATTTTGGTTTTGGTCAAAATGGTAAATTAAGTGAAGAAGAACTTGCAGCCTTGGAAACAAAAGATGAAGCACAAGCAGCATTGTTTGAAGAAGAAACAGAATAAAATATATTTTTACAAAGTCTTTCCTGTTTAAACACGACGGAAAGACTTTTTTACTATATTTTTTTGAAAAGGCTATCATGCTTTTGCCGGTTGACTTGATTGACAATCGTTCCACTTAAATATAAAATAAACCTATGTGCATGTGATGCATGTTTTATAGTATTTTAATATTTATGTAAAATAATAACACAATTAAATAGATACGGAGGTGAAACTATGGGATTTACTGAAATTGCCTTCGCTATCATTGCTTTAATTGTTGGTGTATTGGGTGGCGTTTATGTAGGAAAAAGATCTTTATTACAAGCACAAGAACGTGAAAAAGATGAAGCTCACATAACCGCACAAGGAATCATTGAAAATGCTAAACGTAGCGCAGAATCTGAGCGAAAAGAAATTATCTTAAACGCAAAAGAAGAATTGCAACGATATAGAAATGAAGTAGATAGTGAAGTTAGAGATCGCCGTAGTGAAGTTAAGAAACAAGAAGATCGTTTAAACCGAAAAGAAGAGAAATTGGATAGACGTGATGCATCTATTTCTGAAAAAGAAAATAAATTAAGTGATGAAGAGCAATCTATACGCGACCGCAAAGAAAAAATTGCAGAAGCTGAGCAAGAGGTAGAAGCATTAATTGAAAAACGAAATGAAGTTTTAGTTAATGTGGCTGCAATGTCTCGCGAAGATGCTAAAAACTTATTATTAAAAGAAATGGAAGAAACATTAGCTCATGAAAAAGCTATTTTAATTAAAAAAGCTGAACAAGAAGCTCATGATACGGCAGATCGAGTTGCAAAACAAATTGTACTTCAGGCTATTGAACGCTCTGGAGCGGATACAGTTACAGAATCTACAGTTACAGTTGTCCACTTACCAAATGATGACATGAAAGGACGTATCATAGGTAAAGAAGGACGAAATATCAAGACATTAGAATCCTTAACAGGTATTGATTTGATTGTTGATGATACACCTGAAGCTGTCGTATTAAGTGGATTTGATCCAATTCGTCGTGAAATTGCCAAAATTGCCTTAGATAAATTGATTGGAGATGGACGAATTCATCCAGCCAAAATTGAAGAGGCAGTTGAAAAAGCACGTAAACAAATGGATAGTAAAGTAAGAGAAATAGGGGAAGAAACCATTTTTGATTTAGGCATTCATGCTCTTCACCCTGATTTAGTGAAAACACTAGGTCGCTTATACTATCGAACTAGTTACGGACAAAATGTTTTGAATCACAGTATCGAAGTTGCTAAATTAGCAGGTGTAATGGCAGCAGAACTTGGTGAAGATGAACAGCTAGCTAAACGCGCTGGATTAATGCATGATATCGGAAAAGCCGTCGACCATGAAGTGGAAGGATCTCACGTGCAAATTGGCACCGAATTTGCAATCAAATATCAAGAACCAGAAACTGTTGTGAATGCCATAGCGAGTCACCATGGTGATGTTGAAGCAACAAGTGTTATCGCAAGCTTAGTAGCTATCGCAGATGCACTTTCATCTGCTCGACCTGGTGCCCGCAGTGAATCATTAGAAAACTACATCCAACGATTACGTAGTCTAGAAGCTATTGCAAAAGATTATGACGGTGTTCATAACGCTTATGCAATTCAAGCTGGTCGAGAAATTCGTGTAATGGTTAAACCAGATGAAATAGATGATTTAAAAGCCATTGAATTAGCATATGACATTTCAAAACGCATTGAAAATGAACTGGATTACCCAGGACAAATTAAAGTAACCGTGATACGCGAAAAACGAGCGGTTGATTACGCAAAATAGTTTACCAAGAGGCTGGGACAAAAATGTCTCAGCCTCTCTTTACTATATAAGAACGTTTATCATTGGGTTCCAAAAGTCAGTATTGTCCGATACTTCCCAAATGTCTCCAATAATATTTCATTATTGTTCGCCTTTTGGTCCAGTACGTCAATGCTAAACGACTTTTGTCTCACCTTCTTTTAATGGTCATTTTTGTATGATTAATGTGCTTTTATATGTTAATTGCTTATAATATAAATGAGAGATTAAGAAATTGATGATTAATAAGTGGATCACTAAAACATCAAACTTAAGACGACAATTTTAATGATGGATGTTACTATGAGGATGATGGCTATATTTTTATAAGTAACATACTTATTGATGGACAAAGTATCATACAGATATAATGAAATACAATGATGTATTCCTTGTTAGTTATATATGAAAAGAGATGGCTTTAAGAAGTGAAACTCGTATAATAAATAGGAACAATCAATACAGAAAGTGTGGATAAATTATGACAGATAGAATAGCTGGGTTACCTTATACAGCTGTATACAAAGGATTGAATTTACTATTAGCCCAAGATACAGATATTGTCCCTAATATTGTCGGACATGGTGGGATTGGTAAATCGCAAATGATTCGAGATTTAGCTAAAAATAATGATTTCGCTTACTTTGAAATTACCTGTTCTTTACTGCAACCAGGTGATTTAACGATGCCGGTACCAAAAGAAGACCATATCAAATATTATCTAAATCCACAAATTCAAGGAGCGATTACAGCAGCAGAAGCGGATCCAGATCGTAAAGTGATTCTTTTCTTGGACGAATTTAATCGACCGATTGCTATGGTTCAAGGAGAGTTAATGAACTTAGTACTACAACGTAATTTAATGGGACAAGCTTTACCTGATAATGTGGTCATTATTACGGCTGAAAACCCTTCAAGTGATGTAGAAGGGTTTGAAAATACGTCATATGCAACCAATGCTCGTGATATGGCTATTAATGACCGGACGATGCGGATTAGAATGGGGGCTAACTTAGAAGATTGGATTATTTCTTTTGCACAAAAGACACAAGAGAACAATCCAAATCGTACGATGATTCATCCACTGATTACAGAATTTCTACAAGCGGATGGTCGCCAATACTTTATTGTAATTGATGAAACGAGAGATAAAAATCCCACACCTCGTGCATATGAACGATTATCTAACTTATTATATGCTTTTGAAGATGCAGGACATGATATTTATCATTTAGCGGATGATTATCTTGAGTTCTTAATAGAGGGTATTGAAGGAAACATCGGTGATGAGGCTGGGCAAGTCCTTGTAACTTTTTTGAGACAACAACAAACTGATTTCATTAAACCAACCGAAGTTGTGCAAGCAACAGGAGCTCACCTATCTCAAAGTATCTTAGATAGATATCAAGCTATGCCAATAGTACGCCGTAAACGCGTCATAGAAGATTTAACAGATTATATTGTGGATAATTCAGATTTAATTGAAAATAGTGATCTAATTAGCCGGTACACAGATATCTTCGTAGTATCTGAGCCTGATGAAATTTATATTTTGATTAAACGGATGCATGACGCACCGGCTGATTCAGCAATGGCACGATTTTATAGTGCTTTGAATCAAAATGATGACTTTGTTGAGAAAACTTTTGATATTACAATGGCCGTTAATGCTAATGCGTAAGCGCGTGTATGGAAGAAAGTAGGTGTTTAAGTGTCTGAGAATGAATTATTTTCCGCCTTCGAGTTTGAAAATATTGAAACCACTTTTCAAAAAATGCGTATTGCATATATAACCTTTTTAAATCATGGTCAACATGAGGACTATGAAAAATTTAGCGATGCCCAAAATCAACTGCTAGGCATATTGACGGCTAGTTTGATGAATCATCAAGATTCAACAAAGGGTGCAAGGGATGTGCTTTTCGCTGGGATTCTTTTTCATACAGACCGAGAAATGAATGGGTCACTCGCTAAACCAATTACCATTGGCTTTCGCGGATTAGACTTGGTGATGACAATTAACCCTATTTTATTTTATCTGTACTATGAAACACCTGCTGGAATGCTGGCGGCGATTAGACAGATGTGTTATCACGTCCTATTTGGTCATATTGTCGAGTATGACTGGGCCTTTAAAGACGAAGAATCAGCTAAAGTGATGAGTGTCGCGATGGAAGCTGAAGTGAATCAATATGTGGATGATTTACCAGATATGGTGGTAACTTTAAAATGGGTGAAGCATATTACAGAAAATCGCCTTATTTTACCAAAGGCTGGGACGCTATATTACTATAATGAATTAAAAGCTGTTAAGAATGATCCGAAAAAACAGGGGCACAACCGGACGGAATCAACCTTTAATAAAATGTTAGGTTCTGGTCAAATGGATGATTTATATAGTCAATTAGCAGGCAATTTTGACCCAAATAAAGCAGAAGAACTGCGAATTGATTCAGCCAAGCAATTAAAAGAGGAAATGAAAAATAACCGTACCATGCAGCCAATTACGCCTAATAGTCAGCATGCGGACTTATATCGGAAGTTGATGAATGGTTTAATTAAAGATGCTTACAGTCAAATGACTGAAGAATTACGATTAAAATTGTCAAGTGAAGTGAAAGTCAGCATCGATCAAATTACGAAGCAACGAGCACTAAATTGGCGAGATGTTATTAAAAGAGGTATGGGTACATCTTTAGTTCCTTATAAACTGTCTAAAAATCGTATGAATAGAAGGCAGCCACATCGAGTGGATTTGCCAGGCCGTGTTTTAGATACGGCTAGTCGATTGGTAGCTTTCTTTGATACCTCAGCTTCACAGAATGAAGAAGCCTTAGCATATTCATTAGGTGAGTTAGCCAATATACAAAAGACTTTACACGCTGAAGTATGGGTAGTTCATGTGGATACGACTGTCCAGTATGCAAAACAGTTATCATTTCAATCTTTAAAAGATATGGAATTTGCTGGACGAGGAGGCACCAGTTTTGCCCCGGCTTATCAATGGCTTCATGACCAAGGTTTTACCAATGAAGATACTGTAGCAGTCTACTTTACAGATGGTTATGGAGATGATGATTTTGAACGGTATGGGTTCACTAACATGTATTGGATTCTAACAGAAACTGAAGTGGGCGACCCCTCTCCTTTATCTACGGATGGTGAAGGTAAGGTCTTATACCTGAAAGCTGATGAACGATATAACCGCCATATCTTGCGCCATCATAAGAATGCGCCAATCAATCATCAGCAAAGTGATCATATTTAGGAGGGTTATATGGATGCTATAAAAATCAAAAAAGCTTTAGTTAAGGCCCAAATGGGTGACTATACTGCCATGGTGAAAGAAATACCATATGCCACATTTGAAAAATTGAATATTCCCTTACAATTTGATTTCAAGAAAATTGATGAAGAAGTTGCTGCTTATATTGTAGCGAATGGCTATTTAGAGATGTTTCCTAGCCAGATGAACCAGTTAAATCTTCTACAAAAAGGGAATCGCTTTAGGTTAGAAACCGGTATCTCTAAAGAGATGGATAATCAATTTCTGGAAGAAGCATGGTCCAGATATGAAACAATAAAGCGGAATGACTTCACTAATGAAAAAAAGGAATCGATGATCAGTCGAACTGGAAGTCAAATTTCTATGTGGGATAAATTAATAGCGAATGATATCCCCGAATTAAAGAAACGCCAAGAAATACTCTTAAAAGAATTTGAATAAGAAAGGCAAAAAGGTCAGAAGTCTTCAAAACGCCTGACCCTTTTTTGGATAGAATTGTATTTACACTTATATGTTAGCAGACAATTTAGGTTTAGATATTGATGAAATCATTGAACGTAAATTAATCAAAAATAATGAGAAATATCCTATTGAAAAAAGTCGTAACAATAATCATAAATATACTGAATTATAAAAAATGAAGGTGAGATAAAAGTCGTTTTAGCATTGACGTACTGGATCAAAAATCGAATAATAACGCAATGTTATTGGCGCATTTTGGGAAGTGTCAAACAATGCTGACTTTTGAAACCTGATGATAAA
>NZ_KV786976.1:36653-39663 GCF_001806975.1 Aerococcus sp. HMSC10H05 | reverse complement strand
TCATCAGTCCGATTTGACGAAGAGCCTAAAAAAGAAGCCAAGGATGTTCCTTGACCTCTTCTAAGCTTGCAATAATTTACTGTTTGCTTTCGCTTATTATAGATTAAATTTTATCAATTACATTAAGCTTCAGTTTGACCTTCAGCTTTCTCTGCTAATGATTGGTATACTTCGTTGATTGGGCTAGAAACACCTTTGTTAATGTCCTCAACTAAAGTATTTAAAGCACGTTCTTTATCCATCAAGCTAGAAATCACTTCGTTGTTAGCTAATTTCTCTTGTAATTCGTTGGCATTTTTTTCATCTTCTTCAGTAATTTCTTGGCCTAATTGGGCTTTGAATTGGAAGCTAGATTGTAGTGCACGGAATTCAGTATAGATATCAAATGCTTCTTGATCATTTTTTAAAGCTTCAACAGCGGCTACTAAATCTTTGTACGCTGCTTCTTCACGGATGTCACGTTCTAATTGGTTAATTGTATCGTAAATATTTGCCAAAATTTTCACTCCTTAAAATTGTTCCTGGTCAACTTGACCTTTTTCAACTACATTTTCCAATATAACATTCTTTAAGATTCATTGAAAGTCAAAAGGGATTAGCTATTGTCCGCCAAATAATCCTTGGAAGAATTCTTGCACTGAATCCAATACCGACCTGTCTTCTGATTCATTGTCAGAAGAGGATTCTTCAGATGATGATTCTTCAGAAATTGTTGCTTGTTCAGATTGGATTTGATTATATTCATCGTAGGCTGATTGCACACTAAATGTGGTACCTGGACTTGAATTCAAAATACCACTTAAGACATCTGAGAAGGCTAATTTAGATGAACCAGCTGATCCATACCATAAGTAAGTATCATCATCTGTATCATCGAAACCAAACCAAGTAGCAATCACCACATCAGGTGTGTAGGCGATATCCCATTCATCCGCATTTCCTGATGTAAAGTTGGCAGATTCTGCTGAACCAGTCTTACCAGCGATTTCATAGCCTTCAGGTTCCATAGTAGCACCAGTACCACCTTCATCATATACTGACATTAAAACAGCGGTCATTTCATCTGCAACTTCTGCACTCACTGCTTGGTTTTGAACTGGCTCTTGTTCTTCTACAACGATATTTCCTTGTTGGTCCTCAATACGCGTAATATACTGACCTTCTGAACGAACCCCACCATTTGCAAAAGCTGAGTAGGCAGAAGCCATTTGCAATGGTGAAACGCCACCATTATTAAAGGCTCCTAGGGCTAAGCTCAAGTTTTTATCTTCCTCAGTATACGGAATACCAAAGTCATCTAATTTGGCAATCGTTGTTTGAATACCTAATTCATTCATCAACCACACAGCTGTCGTATTTTTAGATTTTGCTACTGCATCCCATAGTAAGATATCTCCTGCATACTCATAGTTCCAGTTTTCTGGAGAATAATTATCTGCACCATATGACTTTTGTTCATCTGGAATAACAGATTGGGCAGTATAACCATTTTCCAAGGCGGCAGCATAAACCAATAACGGTTTAATTGTTGAAGCTGGGCTTCGTGAAATTTGGGTAGCACGGTTAAAGCCACGGAATGAATAGTCGCCTGTTCCACCAACTGAAGCCATTACGCCACCTGTTTTCGGATCCATCACAACAGAAGCAGATTGAGCAAGTTCACCTGATGGCGATGTAGGGAATAAAGACGTATCACTATACGTTGACTCTAGTTCAGCCTGATATGTCTGGTTGAGGTTGGTATAGATCTTGTAATTACCATTCATAATATCCTCTTCAGATAAACCAAATTTATCAATAGCCTCGTTAATTACAGCATCAAAGTAATACGGATAAGCATAAGCATCACTTGAAGTATCATTATTCATCTGTACCAATTCCGTATGAATAGTAGCATCAGCTTCTTCTTGTGTAAGAAATTCATTATCCACCATTAATTGTATAATAGTATTTCGTCGGTCTAATGTAGCATCATAATCATCTACAGGGTTATAAATGGTTGGCCCTTTTAAAGCACCGGCAATAACAGCCGCATCTCCTACAGTCACTTCAGAGGCTGACACACCAAAATATTTTAAGCTGGCGTCTTCTACCCCATAAGCGCCATTCCCAAAGTAAGCATTATTTAAATACATTTCCAAAATTTCTTCTTTGGTATAGTTCTTTTCAATTTCAAAAGCTAAGAACAATTCTTTTAATTTACGCATCAAGGACTGATCATTATCTAAAAAAGCATTCTTGACTAATTGCTGCGTAATCGTTGATCCACCACCAACAATTTGACCACTTGTTACGTAACCAAAAGCTGCACGTGCGATACCTATTGGGTCAAACCCGTGATGGTCATAAAACCGTTTATCCTCTGTTGATATGACCGCATCTTGAATATTCGTTGATATATTTTCTAGTTCGACATAAGTTCCGGCATCATTGGATATTTCTCCAGCATACTCACCGTCTTGGTCGTAAAATTCGGTTGTTACCTGCAATTTCGTCGGCAAGTCACTCACATCAGTAGTCTTAGCGCCTATCAGCAAATAGGCTTCCATGACAAATCCAACCGCCAAGATAACCAAAATCAACCACCTGGTTACCCGATATCGTTGCCATAACCTGCGGAACTTTTGCCACAAAGTGAGATTTGAATCATCCGAATACATATCTCGATCATTCGATTCAAAAATATTTCGCATTGTTTTCTTCCTATCTTATTTATCTACAGTTTTTCCATTTTTTCATTACTATTTTACCAGAAATCCAATACATTCACTCAGACTCTGGTTGTATATTACAAAAAACGTCTAACCAAAATAGCGACTTGGAGGACATTTCAACCTATTCTCCCACGTAGAAAAACAAAGCACAATGGAAAAAAGACATAATTAACATAAACTTATTATAAAGGGTGTGAGCTTTGGCGCTCAGGCCGGTAACACTGGAAGAATAGTGCCGTATCACACAGAGTGTGATGCAAACTATTCTGAAGTGGAGACCGGACTGCCAAAGCGAA